>JAYUQS010000001.1:0-6202 GCA_043756645.1 Hyphomicrobiales bacterium
AATCCACCAAGGGGCGGGATCGACAGGGTCTCCGTTTTTCCTGAACTCCACATATAGCACGGGAGTTGAGAGTTGTGTCAGGCCATTTGACAGGGCCAATCTGCTGGGTTTCTCGCCCATTATACCTACGGGTTCACCCGCCTTTATGGATTGCCCGTGTTGGGTCAAGGTTTGATCCAGTCCAGCCAGTAGCACAAGATATCCTTCGCCCGGATTGACAATCACCATTTGCCCATAACTGCGGAATTTACCAGCAAATTCCACTTTTCCGGTGACCGGACTGATGACATGCGCCTGCTTTTGCGTCGCGATCACAATTCCGTCAACAGCGCCGCCAAGACCGGTTTCGGAGCCGAACAGCTTTAAAATCTGGCCCTGCGCCGGAAAGTTCAATTGACCTTGAGATTTCGAGAAAGCCATTGCCGGTTGCAGCGCTTTTTCCTTGAGAATCCGTTCCGCTTTAGCCCGGGCCTTGGCCTCAGCACTTTGCTTGGCCTCTGCTTTTACTGTTTCAAAGGCAAGATCTTCCAGGAGTTGTTTCAGACTTGTTGCCTTTTCCGCCAATTCCTCTGCCCGTTTTTTCTCAAAAGCAAGTTCGGCGCGGGAGGACAAGGCCAAAGCCTGCTTTTCGGTAATCAAACGATCCACTTCTGAGCGCGACAAAGCAAGTGCCGACAATGCTGCCGCATGGTCATCAGCTTCCAAAGCCAGTTTTTCGCGCAGTGATTTAAGTTCGGTCAATTGCGCGTGGAGATGTTTTGCAGCTTGTCGAAGCTCCGGCACGATGGCGCCAAACACCATGGCACCCCGCAAAGCCCCCAACACATCATCAGGTGCCACCACAAGGGCAGGCGGCGGATTCTGCTCCAAGCGTTGTAACCCCGCCAGAACCAGCGCAATCACGTCTTGCTTTGCCGCCAAATCCAGATTGATAACGGCAATCTCAGCCTTCAATTTTGTCTGCCGCTTCTCGGCAGCGGCCAATTTATTTTCTTGGCCCTGCGCCGTTTCGGCCAAAGCCACCAATTGCGTGGCCAATTGTTCCCGCGCTTCAAGTGCTGCCGTAGCGTCTGCAAGCAATTGCTTTTGCCGTGCTGCGGAAACCGTGAGGTCCTGCTGCACAGTCTCTAACTGCAGGTTTTCCACCTCTTGCGCCACAACAAAGCCCACCGATGCCACAAGGGCCATCAGGCTGAACGCGCTCAAACGGTGGATCATCATCATTCCGGAAAAAATGGCCTTCCCCCGTGTTCAAATTGGGGCCATTCACGCAAATATGAATCACACCCTGTGGTAAGGATGATTAACGATAATAGTAACGCTTCGGTAAATTTGTTCGAGCAGCATCACCCGCAACAGCCGGTGCGGAAACGTCATTGGCCCGAAACTCAAGGTTTTAAAAGCGCGTGTGCGCGTTTCAGCCGCATGGCCGTCCGGCCCGCCAATCAAAAAATTCAAGCTGCGACATCCAGCTTGCGCCTGCTGCGCGATCAATTTGGCAAACTCAGGCGAGGTCAATGCTGTGCCGCGTTCATCCAGCACGATGGCAACTCCATCATCAGGCACGGCTGACCACAAGCGCTTGGCTTCCTCAGCTTTACGAAGATCAGCCGTGGCACCGCGTGATTCGGCCCAATCCTGTACCTGAAAACCAGTGATGCCGGCATTGCGGCCGGCACCTTGAATACGTTGCTCATATTCCGCAGCCATTTCCTTTTCAGGTCCGGACTTCAAAAGACCGATGGCGGCAATGCCGATCTTCATTCCGGAATATTCGCGGCCCAGAGCTTTTCGAGATTGTAGAAGCTGCGCACTTCCGGCCGGAACACATGCACAATCACATCGCCAGCATCGACAAGCACCCAGTCACATTGCGGCACACCTTCAATGCGAATATTTTTCATGCCATGCTTTGAAAGCTCGTCCACCACTTGGTCAGCGATAGCATTGACGTGACGATTGGACCGGCCGGTGGCCACAATCATCGTATCAGCAATCGTTGACTTGCCGCTCAAATCCATCGCGACAACTTCTTCAGCCTTGGCATCATCTAATTGACGCAAGACAGCGCTGATCATGGCAGGCCAAACCGGAGCAGCAACAGCGACAACTTTCCGAGGAGCAGAAACTTTAGCTTTCGCAAGCTTCTTGGCTTTGCGTTCCGCTGTCTTGGTCATACCTGCTTTGACAACAGGTTTTGCAAGGGCGACTGGCTTTTTAATCTTGGCAACAACAGCTTTGGCCTTTGGTTTTGCAACCTTGACAGCCTTCTTGGTTACGGGCTTTTTGGCCACTATTTTCTTGGGCAATGATGTCTTCGCAACAGGTTTTTTCGCAATTGCTTTTTTGGCAACCACTTTCTTGGCGGCGACCTTTTTCACAGCACCTTTTTTAACGGGCGATTTATTGGCAACGGCTTTCTTGGCAACCGCTTTTTTCGCTGCGGGCTTCTTCACTGTTTTTTTGGCTACAGCTTTTTTCGCAACAACCTTCTTGGCAACAGCCTTAACGGCTTTCTTGGCAGGCTTCTTCGCGGTCTTCTTGACTGGCTTTTTCAGGGTCGTCGTCCTTCGATAAAAATATATGGAACTGATCTTCTAAAGCATTGGACAACGATTTGAAACCACAAAACCCATGGGCACTACTGGACTTGATTCGAATGGTGGTCAGAGGTTGTTGCGCGATTTGGGGGAGTGCTGCCGTGTGATCCCAAGCTAACGTCCCGTCAATGCACCCGCCAAGCCGTAATCACGGCCAGCAATTCTTCAGCCTTAGGGGCGGTATTGGCATTATCATGGAGCTTGAGCAGGTTTGCGAGTTCGTTGAATGCGAAGCTTGCGGCCACACTTTTTAAGGCCTTGCGGCAATGATTGGCGGTGTCTGTGTCACCAGCAGCCCTGCACGACGCATAGGCCAAAATCAGGTGGTTCATCTCTTTCAGTGCGGCAGCCCGCAAATTGGCGAGCACACCTGCTGGCAGACTGTTGGCAAGCAATTGCCAATGCGTCGGCGATTTTTCATCATCTAATTTGCGCCCACCCAGCGCCCGTTGCATGGCTTTATGCAATTCATTGCTGTTGGCAGGTTTTGACAGAGCGCTATCAAAAGCATCGCGCCAGATTGAATGTTCAGTCGAATCTGCAAGAAAAGCCGAAAGAGCGAGAATTGGCGTTTCACGGCAAAGATCAGCCGTGGCGCGAATGTTGCGGGCCGCAGTGACGCCGTCCATCACGGGCATTTCAATGTCGAGCAAAATGACGTCATAGGCCGTGTGCATGGCTTTTTCGAAAGCCAATTCACCATCTTCCACGGCTTCCACATCAAAACCCATGCGCTCCAAAAGAGCCGTTGTCACAATGCGGGCGGAGGCTTGGTCTTCGGCATAAAGTACGCGGCGTTTTTGCCCATCGGCCTTGCGAAATTCTTTCGCTTGATCCGATAGTTTTGAAGCAACTGCAACCGACATACTGACTCCTACTCAACTCATAGGGACAGTAGCGGCCTAATCCTTGCCGAGCGGTAAGCAATTGCGCCTCCCTCAGCGCTTTTCAGTGGAATGCTTAACGAGGGGTGAACTCCTTACTTGGTTCCGAACATGCGGTCGCCCGCATCGCCCAACCCCGGCACAATGTAGCCAATGTCATTCAAGTGGGAATCCACCGCTGCGGTGAATATCGGCACATCAGGATGTTCATCATGGAAATGCATGATGCCTTCAGGCGCTGACAAGAGTGTGACCAGCTTGATGTCCTTGGCACCTTTTTCTTTGAGGCGCTTCACTGCCGCAGACACCGAGTTGCCTGTCGCCAGCATTGGGTCCACGACGATGGTACGGCGTTCGGCAATGTCTTCCGGCACTTTCAAATAATATTCGATTGGTTGCAGGGTTTTGTGATCGCGGTAGAGACCAATATGGCCAACGCGGGCTGATGGAATCAGTGACAACATGCCCTCCAGCAAACCATTGCCTGCCCGCAAGACTGAAACGATGACAAGCTTTTTGCCTTTGAGAATGGGAGCTTCCATTTCTGCAAGCGGCGTATCGATCACTTGCGTGGTCATTGGCAAGTCGCGGCAGACTTCATAGGCGAGGAGATGCGAAATTTCATGCAGCAACTGGCGGAACACGGCGGAGGGCGTATGCTTGTCGCGCATCAATGTGAGTTTGTGTAACACCAACGGATGGTTGACGACGGTGAGATTGTGGGGGACTTTAAAGTCGACGATTATACCTGGCATGACGGGATGCTCCTGTTGACCTTCTTTTGAAGGGCTGGGGCCTCTCAAACAAGTGGGGCATTTGGACTATCCACCTGTTTTGTTTTAGGGCTTGCAATGTTTAAAGCGAGTCACTAGGTAGCTGTAACAATTTAAGTTACGGATAAGCACCATGACACTCCCAGCCATCCCCGCCGGCTCCCGCATAGGCCATGTGCATTTGAAAGTCGCTGATTTGGAGCGTGCACTTGGCTTTTACATAGGCGTCCTCGGCTTTGAGTTGGTACAAATGTATGGCGATCAGGCCGCGTTTATTTCGGCAGGTGGTTACCACCATCACATTGGTTTGAACACATGGGAAAGCAAAGGTGGTTCGCCGCCGCCACCTGGGTCTACGGGGCTTTATCACACTGCTATTCTCTATCCCACCAAGGTGGACCTCGCCAATGCCTTCAAGCGGGTTCTGGCAGCAGGCGTGGAACTCGACGGAGCGGCTGACCATGGCGTGTCATTGGCACTTTATTTCCGCGACCCCGATCAAAACGGCATCGAACTTTATTGGGACAAGCCTGAAGCTGAGTGGCCGCGTGGGGCCGACGGTAAACTGGCCATGGTCAATGCCCGTTTCGATCTTCAACAACTTCTTTCTCTCGCAATACAATAAGGAAAAACTAAATGACTAAAGTTCTCGTTCTCTATTATTCGGCCTGGGGCCACATGGAAGCCATGGCTTATGCCGCAGCGGAAGGTGCCAAGGAAGCTGGCGCCACAGTTGATGTAAAGCGTGTGGCCGAAACCGTGCCTGAAGATATTCAGAAAGCTTATCACTATAAGATGGATCAAAAAGCGCCAGTCGCCCAGCCTGATGATCTTGCAAATTATGATGCCATCATTTTTGCAACAGGCACACGCTATGGCATGATGACAGCGCAGATGAAAAACCTGATCGACCAGACGGGTGGCCTTTGGATGAAAGGAGCACTTGTTGGCAAAGTCGGTTCGGTGATGACATCCGCTGCGAACCAGCATGGCGGACTTGAATCAACCATTCTGTCTTTCCAGGTTGTGCTACAACATCATGGGATGGTTATTGTTGGCTTGCCCTATTCTTATCAAGGCCAGATGGGTCATGATGTGGTCCGTGGTGGTTCGCCCTATGGTGCGTCGACCGTTACTGGCGGCGATGGTTCGCGCATGCCCTCGGAACAGGATTTGGAAGCGGCAAAATTCCAAGGTGCGCACGTTGCGAAGATTGCGGCGAAGTTAGCTTAACCAATCTGCCGCAACACTTTCGGCAAAGCCTCGGCCAACAGGTCGAGGCTTTTTTTATCACCGCAGCTGATGCGGATGCAGCGGTTCAAGGGTGCCACACCCGGCATGCGGATGAAGATGCCGTGCTTTAATAAGCCATCGACAATCGCCTTTGCGTAGATATGGTCACGCCCGCAATCCACCGCCATAAAATTTGTAGCGGAAGGCAAAGGAGTGAGGCCGTTGTCACGTGCAATATCGCGGATGCGGGCGCGGGCTTGAATGACTTCCGTTTTCACATGAACAACCCAGTCTTGGTCTTTTATCGCGGCAATCGCACCAGCCTGTCCGATGCGGGACAAACCAAAGTGATTGCGGATTTTGTCGAAAGCCGAAATCAAATCGGGGTGGCCAATGCAGTAACCGACACGAATGCCAGCCAGACCATGGGCCTTTGAAAAGGTGCGAAAGCGCAGCAGGTTTTTCCGTGTCACATCGATGATAGGTGCAGTGCCTTCGGGCGCAAATTCAATATAGGCTTCATCCAGCAACATCATGCAGCTGTCCGGCACGGCGTTGATCAAGCGCTGTACATCCTCTGCGGGCCAAACCGATCCCATTGGGTTATCCGGGTTGGCGAAGTAAAGCAGTTTTGCATTCTCGGTTTTTACCAAGACGAGCAATGACGCCGGATCTTCCTTGTCATCAACATAAGGCGTGGTGACCAGCTTGC
>JAYUQS010000002.1:0-2375 GCA_043756645.1 Hyphomicrobiales bacterium
AAGATCAATCACCAATACCTTCTCACCGACGGCCGCAAGTGCGGTTCCGAGATTGATGGCTGTGGTGGTTTTACCCACCCCACCCTTCTGATTGGCGACAGCCAAGATACGAGGGGAATTATGGGTTACGCTGGTCACGGAAAGCCTCCTGCACCGCCAGAATGATTCCTTGAGAATCAGTTAAGCTTGGGTGCTTAGTATATTGGATTCTCCAGTATTTTTCCGCCTGGGTCAATTCTTGTGTCACATCTTGTCCCTTGTGAAACAAAGCTTGTGCACCGTTTTTCATGAATGGCTCAGCCAAAGTCAAAAGTTCCGTGAAAGACGCCAAAGCCCGGGCTGTCACAAGTTGCACCTGCGGGTAGCCGCTTTGTGGCATTTTGCCTTCTAACCGTTCTGGGTAGACGTGGCCTTTGCAACCTGTGACGCGCATGGCCTCACGCAGGAAGGCGGCTTTTTTGTTGTTGGATTCATAAAGATGAAATTCCACGCCAGTGACAATGGCCAAAGGTAAAGCTGGAAAACCTGAACCGCTGCCAAGATCAGCTGCAATTTTCACCGTTGTTGGAATCAATGGCAATAGTTGCAACGAGTCTATCACATGGCGCTCCCAAATATGCGGAATGGAGGCCGGTGAAATCAAATTGATGCGTTGTTGCCATATCAGCAGCAAATCCACGAACTGCTCAACCCGCAACCATGATTCACGTGAAACACTGAGTTGCTCTGCTTGTGCCAGAACATCGCTTGTAGCTTTTGGAAAACTCATGCGGCGTCAGACCGGCGGTGCTTCTTGATGGCACCAATAAGACAAGCCACAGCAGCAGGCGTCATACCTTCAATACGTGCGGCATGACCGATTGACTTTGGTGTGACGCGAGAGAGTTTCAGACGCAGCTCCATCGAAAGAGCCGGTATGGCGTGGTAGTCCAAGTCAATGGGGATAAACAGGTTTTCCTCTGACCGCGCCTGCGCCACTTCCCTGTGTTGCCGGTCCAGATAGCCGGAATAGAGCGCGTCTGCTTCCAAAGCATCCCGCGCATGTTGTGGAAGCTGACCAAGTTCAGGCCAGTGGGCGACAACCCTGTCCCAACCCACTTCCGGCATGGCGATCAATTGCAAAGCGGAACGCTTCAATCCGTCTTGATTCACGTGAAACCCCAACTTGGCGGCAGCAGCTGACGTGAGGTTAAGCTCATTGGCCATCGTACGGGCGTCTGTGAGTTCGGCTTGCCTTTGCGCAAATGCCTTCTGGCGTGTGGATCCCACCAATCCAAGCTCAAGACCTTTCGGCGTCAAACGTTCATCGGCATTGTCAGCCCGCAGCATCAAACGAAATTCAGCGCGTGATGTAAACATGCGGTAAGGCTCAGTCACGCCACGTGTGATGAGATCATCGACCATGACGCCAAGATAACCTTCGGCACGGTCAAACATGGCATGGGGCATACCAGCTGCACTGCGAGCCGCATTCAAACCAGCAATCAGGCCTTGAGCTGCCGCTTCTTCATAACCCGTTGTGCCATTGATTTGACCCGCAAGAAACAAGCCCGGCATAGCCTTCACAGCCAAGCCATGATCCAATTCACGCGGATCGACGTGGTCATACTCGATGGCATAGCCGGGACGGATGATCCGCACCTTCTCAAGGCCGGGAATTGAGCGAATGAAAGCATCCTGTACTTCCTCCGGCAGTGAAGTCGAAATACCATTGGGGTAGACCGTATCGTCATCTAAGCCTTCGGGTTCGAGGAATATCTGGTGAGACTCTTTCGAAGCAAAGCGGTTGATTTTATCTTCGATGGATGGACAGTAGCGCGGCCCTACGCCTTCAATTTGACCGGAGTACATGGGCGAGCGGAACAAGTTCTGCGCAATGATCTCATGCGTACGCGCCGTGGTGTGGGTAATAAAGCAGGACACTTGCGGTGTGGTGATCGTTTGATTGAGAAATGAAAACGGTATGGCCGGGTCATCTCCCTTTTGCTCTTCAAGGATTGACCACTGAATGGTCTTCCCATCGAGCCTTGCCGGTGTTCCAGTTTTCAAGCGGCCGAGTTGCAATCCGGCATCAGCCAATTGCTTCGACAAACCAAGCGCAGGAGGATCCCCCACACGTCCTGCTGGAATTTTCTTGTCGCCAATATGGATGAGACCATTGAGAAATGTTCCTGTGGTCAAAACCACAGCACGTGAATCAATCCGGCGGCCATCCTCAGTGACGACACCTTCAACACGGCCTTCAGTGATGATGAAGGCATTGACGGCACCTTCAATAATGGTGAGATTATCTTGTGCGACCAGTTCGCGCTGCATGGCCTCGCGGTAAAGTTTGCGGTCGGCTTGCGCACGGGGACCGCGTACTGCCGGGCCCT
>JAYUQS010000003.1:0-6182 GCA_043756645.1 Hyphomicrobiales bacterium
CGGAGTGTAGCGAGATATAGCGAAACCACCGCGCGGTGTCAAGTCCTATTTTCCTATTGTAGGCGAAATTGTGATGTTTCCCAACGACAACGTCCGCACCCAAAAGGAAAACCCGCTATCTCAATGAGATAACGGGCTTTACTGAGGCGGCGCGATTGGAGGCGCAACGCCTTTTAGGAGAGTTTGCCGCTGGAAATGACCCCGCTGCTGAAAAAGCGAAAGAGAAGGCGCTGGCCACAATTGCAGAACTTGGCGCACGGTTCATTGATGAATACATTCCAAATCATCTGAAGACCTCAACTCAGGGAGAGTATACGAGGGCAATCAAGTTGTTCATTACCCCTCGTATTGGCAAACTGAAAATCGTTGAAGTGCTGCGAAGTGATATTGCGACATTCCATCATTCGATGCGAGAAATTCCCTACCAGGCCAATCGTGTAATTGGCATCCTCTCAGTGATGCTTGCCCAGGCTGAATTGTGGGGGCTTAGACCGGAAGGCTACAACCCATGTCGCGGGATCAAGAAGTTCAAGGAAGAAAAGCGCGAACGCTTCTTGTCACTTCAGGAGCTTAAAAAACTAGGCGAAGCGCTTGAGGCGGAACAACTTCAAAGCCCCTATGTCGCTCATTTCTTTCGACTGCTCATTCTTACGGGATGTCGGTTGGGAGAAATTCAGTCTTTGAAATGGGACTATGTTGACTTTGAGAACTCCATTCTTCGGCTTCCCGACTCTAAGACGGGTAAAAAAACGATCTATTTAGGTGAAGCGGCAGTTAACGAGCTCAAACGCATTCCAAAGGTGATCGGCAATCCGCATGTCATTTGTGGAAATAATGAAGGACAGTTTCTTGCAGATGTGCAGGCGCCTTGGCAGCGGACGCGCAAAGCTGCAGGGATCGAAGATGTTCGCATCCACGATCTTCGGCACACGTTTGCTTCGCGGGCTGTGGCACTTGGACAGGGATTGCCGACAATCGGAAGACTTCTTGGCCACACCCAAACTCAAACCACGGCCCGTTATGCCCATCTGGCTGCGGACCACTCGCTTGCTGCTGCGGATCAGGTCTCAAAAAGTTTAGCGGACGCGCTTTGATAGAGACGGCGGGAATTGGAAGACTATTCACTCTAAAACTCAAAATGACTTACATGTACGACGTATTAATTTTTAAGACTTACTGGTAAGTCAATAGTTTGACATTGAACCAGCTCTTTGATAGGAGAGCCGAATAACAACAGGAACCATGGTTATGCCGACCGTTCAGCGCTCAGCACCTGCAAGAACCTACTCTCGCTATGGACGGGAAGCCGTTGTTGTGCTCGGCCAGCTGATCCGGATCAATCGTATTGAACGCAAACTCAGTGTTGCGCAACTTGCTGAACGGGTTGGTGCATCGCGTGACTTGATGCAACGGATTGAACAGGGTGATCCTCGCTGCGGCATTGGTCTTGTATTCGAAGCTGCGGCCATCGTGGGCGTTCCGCTGTTTGACGAAGATCGCAGTCGATTGACGATGCGCATGTCTGAGCAAGCAGAGAAACTGCGGCTCATGCCAAAATCTATTCGCAAAAAAACAACGGTGGTTAAAGATGACTTCTGACCGCCGCTACGAAGAGGCCTATGTCTGGATTTGGTTGCCGCATGAAACGCAGCCTGTCGTTGCTGGTCGCGTTGCCTGGCAAAGCGACGGGAGACTGATGTTCAACTATGGTCAAAGCTATCTTGCCCGCAAAAATGCCATTGCGATCTATGATCCAGAGCTGCCACTGAGGGCAGGAGAAATTCAACTGCACAACAAGTTGCAGTTGCCAAGCTGTATTCGTGACGCGTCCCCTGATGCTTGGGGCAGGCGCGTCATCGTCAATCGGACACTTGGCTTGAAGGGACGCGATGCTGACATCACTGAACTGGACGAACTCACCTATTTGTTGGATTCCGGTTCTGATCGTATTGGTGCACTCGATTTTCATCGTTCTGCGACAGAGTATGTCCCGCGCCAACAGGGAAATGCGACGCTCGCAGAACTGATGCAATCGGCAGAGCGCGTCGAAAAAGGCGTGCCGCTTTCTCCTGATCTTGATCAAGCCCTCCAACACGGCACATCGCTTGGCGGTGCCCGTCCAAAAGCCTTAATTGAAACTGGCAAACAAAAGTTCATTGCAAAGTTCTCGTCCAGCAATGATCTCTACAATGTCGTCAAAGCCGAGTTTGTCGCCATGCGGCTTGCGCATATTGTCGGCATCAATGTTGCACCCGTGAAATTGACCAAAGGCTTGGGCAAAGATGTTCTCTTGATCGAACGCTTTGACCGCACATTTTCCAAAACTGGTTGGGAGCGACGTGCTCTTGTATCAGCATTGACGATGCTTGAACTGGATGAACTTGAAGCTCGCTATGCGAGTTATGAAGATTTTTCTACGGTGATCCGTCATCGCTTCACTGATCCTAAGCAAACACTCGAAGAGCTCTTTGGCCGGTTGGTGTTTAACATCTTAGTCGGCAACACCGACGATCACGCCCGCAATCATGCTGCGTTCTGGGATGGTCATGACCTCACGCTCACACCAGCCTATGACATTTGCCCACAAGGCCGAACGGGTGGCGAAGCCACGCAAGCCATGCTCATTACTGGCAACAAAAGGCTGAGTCTGCTCACGATCTGCTTGCAAGCTGCCCCGCAATTCTTGTTGGGCGCGGATCGCGCACGCACACTCATCACTTCACAGCTTGCAACCATTCGTTCTCACTGGAAGCAAGTTTGCGATGAAGCCGGATTGACCGAGGTGGACCGTGCCTTCCTATGGGGCCGTCAGTTTCTTAATCCCTTCGCCCTGCAAGGTTGGGCTGAAAACTAACATCTGAGCGGAAATCCTCAACATCACTGCGAACAACTCTAAAAACATTTCGTGGACGGCTTTCACACATTTTTTGTGGAACCTCAAAGCAGATGACGCGTTGTTTGATCAGGGATAATTCTATCCCCCATTTGAGGACACCACGATGACAAGACTGTTCCTTGGCGCAGCGCTGGCTGCACTTTTTCTGTCTGCACCGGCCAATGCTGCGATGCACATGAAATGCGATGACGCTTCCATGACGAAAATGCAAACTGACATGGATGCCATGAAAGATCCTGCCATGAAGACAAATATGGAGATGGCGATGAAGCAAATGGGAATGGCCAAAACCGCGATGAAGGACAGCAAGATGGCCGATTGCTCCATGCATATGAGCATGGCAGATATGAGCATGAAAATGAAGTGTGACGATGCTTCTATGATGATGATGCAAAAAGAAATGGATGCCATGGCTGACCCCGCCATGAAGCCCAACAAGGAAATGGCCATGAAACACATGGGTATGGCGAAGACGTCCATGAAGGACAGCAAGTCCGATGAATGCATGATGCATATGGGCAATGCGATGGGTGCCTTGAACAAGAAAATGTAGCGGTTGGACGAATCTCCCACAAAAACAGGGGCGGAGAAATCTGCCCCTCATAAGACAGTGCGTCAGCCGCACGGGAAGAACAAAGTGACCAACTCGATGCATGGAAGTTCAACATGTGCGCATCGGTTCAGGTGGCATAATTGACTTAACGTTATTGATACAGATCAAGGTCGCGCTGGCCGAAATTGTGTACTTTGGACAGCAGTTCTGAAGATCAAGGATGAAACCATGTCCTATTATATTGCAAAAACACTTTCTTTGCCTTTCGACGAGGTGGTAACCTGCGTGACAGAGGCTTTGAAAACAGAAGGCTTCGGCATCCTCACTGAAATCGATGTCAGTGCGACCTTGAAGAAAAAAATTGGCGTTGATTACCCCGCCTACAGAATTCTCGGGGCCTGCAATCCGGCATTGGCTCATGAAGCGCTCCAGCTTGAGAACAAGGTTGGGACGATGCTGCCGTGTAATGTTGTTGTCCGCGACGCGGGCAATGGTCAGATCGAAGTCGCGGCTGTTGATCCCGTTGCCTCAATGCAGGCGATTGACAATCCTGCACTCAAACAAGCCGCCTCTGTCGTTCGTGCAAAGCTCGAAAAAGTCATCGCTGGATTGTGAGCAATGATTAACGCCGGCAAAGCATCAGCCCTTTGGAGTCTACAATGCGCCATAACCAAACCTTCACGAAGCCAAATCGCCGGTCTTTCCTCGCATCATCTGCCGGAGTGGCAGGAGCGTTTTTTGCCGGAGCGCCTTGGATGCAAGCTTCGGCGGCAACACCTGTTCTCTCGGTGGCCTCCCGCACGCTTGAGGTCAACAAGAAAGCGGCCACGGTTTTCAGTGTACTTGGTGCAGGTGGCAAGCCCGGGATAGTGGCGCAAGAAGGCGACCGCTTTTCTGGCGATCTTCTCAATGCCTCAAACGAACCGCTGCAGATGCATTGGCATGGACAGGTCAAAGCCCCCACGAACCAGGATCGCGCCCGGCCCGACGGTGGCGCGCTGGCCGTCGGCCAAACCGACGCCCATGACTTCGCGCTGACAACCGGCTCCCATTGGATGCATTCCCATAGCCTGAGCGAACAACAGCTTCTGGCGGCACCAATGGTCGCCATTGAAAAAGATGCAGGCGATATTCAAGACGTTGTCGTCATGTTGCACGATTTCGCCTTCAGGACGCCGCAGGAGATTTTGGCCGAACTTGTCGGTGGTGCTGCTCATGCGAGCAACGGCGGTGGCATGATGGGCAAAATGATGAAGGGCGGCATGATGGGCATGACCCACGCCAACGATGTGAAATACGACGCCTTTCTCGCCAATGATCGGACCCTCGATGACCCCGACGTCGTCATGGTTGATAAAGGCGGTAGCGTTCGCCTGCGCATCATAAATGGTGGGACGGCAACGGCGTTTTTTATTTCGACACCCGGATTGCAGTCGCGCTGCATCGCAGTTGACGGCAATCCTTGCCAGCCCGCGGCGCAGGCGTCTTATCCACTGGCACAGGGACAACGCATTGATCTCATCGTTGACATTCCGCCGGAAGGCGGTGCGTTTCCAATCCTGGCGCAAGTCGAAGCCGACCGGTTTGTCACGGGCATAATGCTGGCAACACAGGGTGCGCCAATTGCCAAATTCTCAACCACAGCGGACCAACCACAGGAATTGACGGATCTCACATTTGAAACGCTGCTGCGCGCCGTAAACCCCTTGGCAGAAAAGACCGCAGACCAGTCTTTCATGGTGATGCTGGGTGAGAAACCGGGCTATCGCTGGACGATCAACGGCATGGCTCATGGCGAGCATCAGCCGTTTGATGTCAGCCTGGGCGAGCGCGTTGAAATGACGTTCATGAACCCAACCTCAATGATGCATCCCATGCATTTGCATGGCCATCATTTTCAAGTCGTCGCCATTGGCGGACAACGGTTTTCAGGTGCTTTGCGCGATACAGTCATCATTCCGGCCCACAACTCGGTCACGATCGCCTTTGATGCCAATCAAAAAGGTGCGTGGTTCCTGCATTGCCACCACCTTTATCACATGGCGAGCGGCATGATGACGGAAGTGCGCATCACTTGAATGCGGAGCGGCATTGGCTTGGGGCGCTGCGGATCTATCTCGGATTCACTATCGCTTTGCATTTGATCTGGGAAGCAGCGCAACTGCCGCTCTACACAATCTAGCGTACGGGAACGTAGCGCGAGATCGCCTTCGCCCTGTTTCATTGCACCGCAGGTGACTTCATGATCGCCACGCTGTCGCTGGTCTGTATCAAAGGGGACGCTTCCCTTAAAGTGGAACACACTGTTGATCCCACTCTCACGCGCGCACCCAACGACGCCCAGAGCATGGGCAATCAGGGCCGTGTCTCCATCTTCAAAAGCCACTTCGATACAGGCTGCTATTGCTTCTTGGCTGTTCAAAAGTTCTGCCGAATCCCAAGTTGAAATTTTCAATGCCATGTTACACCGCTTTCACCTTGTGTTTTAATGCTTTTATGTTTGCGTCAACACCCAAAGGGAACTTCCAATGACTCCAATCGGTTATGTCCGCAAGGAAAACGACGGTCGTTGCATCTCCGTTACAAGAGCCACCTGCGCACTGTCAGCAATCACCACCCGCCCGCCCGTGACCCAACGTCGTTTTCCTGATGTGCTCAAAACTGTTGTTGGGGATCGTCGGTTGCTGAGGCGCAATTCCGGAGTGTAGCGAGATATAGCGAAACCACCGCGCG
>JAYUQS010000004.1:0-6160 GCA_043756645.1 Hyphomicrobiales bacterium
AGATCAATGCCAACGCCGCGGTGAATGCCGGAATCAATGGCGAGCTTCAGCTTGGTGCCGACGCCGTCGTTGGCGGCAACCAGTACCGGATCTTTATAGCCACAGGCCTTAAGATCGAATAAGCCGCCGAAACCGCCTAAATTGGGGGTAGAGCCCTTGCGTTTGGTGGATTTGGCCAAAGGCTTGATCAAATCGACCAAATCATTGCCCGCAGTGATATCCACACCGGCGTCGGCGTAGGTTAATCCGTTTTGTAGTGCTTGTTTGCTGGTCGTCATGCCGCTAGTTTGCCCCAAACTTGGAGTGGAGTGATTTGGGGCCTGTTAGCCCAGATTGCTGGGGCATTGAAAGCCCGAATGGAAAATATGGGGATAACGCTGAAATCTTTTTTGTTTGGCCTGTGGATGACCATGCTGTGCGGCGTGTCGCTGGCGGCTGGCCCGGTGGAAACCAGTATATTTGCAGTGCAGGGTGTTGAAGTTGACGTAACCGATACGGATGCCGACACGGCTAAGAATAAGGCCTTGATTGAAGTACAGATCAAAGCTTTCCGCATACTCGCAGAGCGATTGGGCAATGCGTCGATTTTTGAGGCAGTCTCTCAGTTTGAAGAAAAGCGCGTATTGCCCTATTTGAAATCACTTTCGATTGAAGAAGAAAGTATCAGCCCCGGTCGTTACAAGGGCAAACTGACGGTGCGTTTCCTGCCTAATAAAATCCGGGCGCTTTATAGCGAATATGGTGTGCGTGTTGGTGGAGAGCAGGGGCCAGCATTTCTGATTTTGACGATTTGGAAGGGAACAGGCGATGCTGTGCTCTGGGAAGACAACCCTTGGCGGCAGGCGTGGATCAATTTGCGGGCGGAACAATCCCTCGTACCCATTATCGTTCCGATTGGTGATCTTGCAGACACTGAGATGATCTCGGTATCCGACGTACTGAGCGAAGATGCCGTCAAGTTAGAAGCTATCCGTAAGCGCTATGACGTGAAGAAAGTCATTATTGCTTTTGCTGAGCCTGCTGAAAATGGGACGGTTCATGCGCGAATGTCAGGGGACTCACCTTTGGGTAAATTGAGTTTTGACAAGAATTACGACGGTGAAACTGGCCGTGTCGAAGAATCAGCGGCAATCGCGGCGAGCCGCTTTCATTCCGTAATGATTGATAAATATAAAACTGGTTCTGCGCGGGCTGAAGTTGCGGCAACTGAAAAGAAACAACAGGCTTCCGCAAATGCGCGCAAAACTATCAATGCGCGTGTGCCATTTTCCGGACCTTCAGAATGGAATGGATTGCGGAGCCGCATCTTAGCAACGCCTGGTGTTACAGGCTTGGACGTGTCGTCGCTTGGTGGAGATGGTGCAGTGGTGGCTTTAACTTTTGTTGGCTCTCCCGGAGACATGCAATCATCGATGCAGGCCAGTGGGCTCAATCTGTCGCGCGAAGGTGGCGGCTGGTTGATTGCTCCGCTTTAAGCGATGTGGGCCAATGTCCCCAATATTTTGACTTACGGGCGGATTTTGCTTGTGCCTTTTACGGTTTGGTCTCTGCTGCAAGGTGACTATGTCTTGGCGTTTCTGGCCTTCACGATTGCCGGACTGTCAGATGGCTTGGACGGTTATTTGGCGCGGCGCTATCATTTGCAAACTGAGCTTGGTGCTTATCTCGATCCGCTGGCCGATAAGTCTTTGATGGTGGCGGTTTATGTGACGCTGGCGATTTTGACTTTCATTCCGCCGTGGCTGGCCATTATCGTTGTGACGCGCGATGTTTTAATTGTGGGCGCGGTGTTGTTATCCCGGTTTTTGCAACAACCCGTTGCGATAAAACCGGTGTTTATTTCAAAGGCAAACACCGCCGCCCAAATAGGCCTTGCCGCTGGTGTTTTGTTGAGTTTGGCGCTGGGGGTTGCGCACGATACAACGCTGATGGCGGCCAGTATTTTGGTTGCTGTTTTGACAGTCGGTTCATTCGGCGTTTACATGCGGGTGTGGCTTGACCACATGACAACAGGAACGAAAAAATGACATTGCAAAAACAGGCCGGTTTTTGGTTGCTCGCGCTTAGCAGTTTCATTGCGATTGTGTGGCTGCTGCAAGATATTCTCTTGCCCTTCATCGCGGGTTTTGTGTTGGCTTATTTTCTCGATCCTGTGGCAGACCGGTTGGAACGGTTGGGCTTGCCCCGCATCATTGCGACGCTGTTGATTTTGAGTGTTGCGATTGCAGCAGTTGTTGTGGGTGTTTTGATTGTGGTGCCAGTGTTGGCCGATCAAGCGCTGAAATTGGCGCAGGACTTACCGGCTTTGGTCACGGCACTGGTGGCGCGCGTGGATGAAGTTTTGCCACAGTCTGTAAAGGATATGCTGGCGCGGGCAGGTGGTTCGAACACAGGTTCGCTGGGTGATATGATGGGCAAAGCAACCGGTTGGCTTGCCACATTCATTCAATCCCTGTGGTCAGGTGGCATGGCTTTGGTGAATGTGTTTTCACTGCTGATCATCACGCCGATTGTGGCTTTTTACCTGCTGGCAGATTGGGACAAGATCGTGGCCAAGGTGGATAGTTGGCTGCCGCGCGATCATCTCGAAGATGTGCGCAGTATTGCGCGGGATATTGATGGTGCCATGGCGGGTTTCATTCGCGGGCAAGGTACTGTCTGCCTTTTGCTCGGTTTATTTTACGCCATCGGGCTGTCGATTGCCGGATTGAAATTCGGTTTAGCCATTGGTTTTGGTGCAGGCATTTTGAGTTTTATCCCTTATGTCGGGGCCATCATTGGCGGCGTGTTAGCAATCGGCGTGGGGCTGGTGCAATTCTGGCCGGATTACCCGACCATCCTCATCATCGTCGGGATTTTTGTCGCAGGGCAATTTATTGAAGGGAATTTTCTGTCACCTAAGTTGGTCGGGGGTTCGATTGGTCTTCACCCGGTTTGGATGATGTTTGCGCTTTTGGCTTTCAGCTATTTGTTCGGCTTTGTCGGTCTGTTATTGGCCGTGCCAATGGCGGCGGCGGTTGGGGTTTTGGTGCGCTTTGGGCTGACGCGCTACCTCGGTTCCAAACTCTATAAAGGTGTTCCTCCGTCGGTCCTTACGGCTGTTACACCCAAGGCGCGGAAGAGGTAGCGCTTGAGCCGTCAACTGACGTTTGATTTGAGTTTCAGGCCGGCTTTGGGGCGCGATGATTTTCTCGTAACGCCGTCAAATTCCGCTGCGGTCGCACTTGTCGATCAATGGCCGGATTGGCCGTCCTATGCGGCTGTGTTGGTGGGGCCTCCGGGATCCGGAAAGAGCCATTTGGTTGAAGTGTGGCGGCAAAAATCTTCAGCGCAAATTGAGAAATCGGCTGATTTGAAAGTGGAATTTGTGCCCGAACTTCTGGCGGATGGGGCTTTGGTTTTGGAGGATTTGATCGCTGAAAATCTGCCCGAAAATGCGTTGTTCCATCTTTTGAACTTTACGCGGCAGAACAATCATTTTCTGTTGCTGACAACGCAAGTCTGGCCGCTGCCCGTTGCCTTGCCGGATCTACATTCACGGCTTCAAGCTTTGCCGGTTTCTGTGATCATGCCCCCGGACGATGCGCTGTTGCGTGGTGTTTTGGTGAAGCTGTTTAATGACCGGCAAATTGCGGTTGATGAGGCATTGATCAGCTATTTGCTACAACGCATGCCACGATCTCTAGATATGGCACGGCTGTTGGTGGATCGGATCGATAAAGCATCATTGGAGCAGGGCGTGGAGGTCACCCGCGTCTTTGCCGGTAAAATTCTGACCGAACTTCAAAGCCCGGAATTTTTTTAACCGCGTCACAAGCCCGGCATTCACAAATCCGTCACATCGGCGTAGTGTTTTGCTGATTCATGAATGATCTTTCAGAAGCACCCGTTACATTGGAGTCTCCCAGCAGGTTTTTTAACCGGGAGCTGAGTTGGCTCGACTTTAACATGCGGGTGCTGGAAGAGGCTAAAAACCCGCATCATCCGCTGTTGGAGCGTTTGCGGTTCCTTTCAATTTCTGGCTCCAACCTTGATGAATTTTTCATGGTGCGTGTTGCTGGTCTCGTCGGGCAGGTGCGGGAACAAATTCGTGAAATCAGCCAGGATGGCTTGAACGCTGCTGAACAATTGGTTCTCATTCAGGCGCAGACCCGTTTGCTTTTGGCTGAACAAGATGCACGTTGGCTGCAATTACGCGATGAGCTTGCTGAAAACGGAATTGAATTGATTGAAGCGGAAGAACTCACCGTCGAAGATGACGTGTTTTTAGATCAGTTGTTTCTTGAGCAAATCCTGCCTGTTGTCACGCCGATTGCAATTGATCCTGCACATCCATTTCCTTTTATTCTGAACCGCGGCTTTGTGCTTGCAGCGGAGTTACGCAACAGAGCAGACGATAACGTAATGCGCGCTTTGCTGCCTATTCCCCAGCAGTTGGAACGCTTTGTGCGATTGCCTGGCACTGTCACGCGCTTCATGACGCTTGAAAATATTCTAGCCCATTTTCTTCCGCGCCTGTTTCCCGGATACGAAGTTTTAGGCGACGGGTTATTCCGCATTATCCGCGATAGTGACCTTGAAATTGAAGAAGAAGCCGAAGACCTTGTCCGGGTTTTTGAGAGTGCATTAAAACGCCGCCGCCGGGGTTCAGTCATCCGCATGGAAGTCGACGCGAAAAGCCCGAGGAGCCTGATTGAGTTTATTGCCGACCAACTTGATGTGTCGCCCGATATTGTCGTGGAGACGCACGGCCTCGTGGGGTGTGCCGATACAGCGCGATTAATTTTGGATGAGCGCCCTGACTTGAAATTTAAACCCTTCGTGGCGCGTTTTCCTGAACGTGTGCGTGATCATGGTGGCGATATTTTTGCTGCCATCCGGCAGAAGGATTTTATTGTTCATCACCCTTACGAGTCATTTGATGTGGTGGTGCAGTTTGTGAAGCAGGCGTCGGTTGATCCTGATGTGATTTCGATCAAGCAAACGCTTTATCGGACATCGCGCAACTCCCCTATCGTGGCGGCTTTGGCCAAGGCAGCTGAGGCCGGTAAATCGGTTATGGCTTTGGTGGAGCTGAATGCCCGCTTTGATGAAGAAGCCAACATTCAGTGGGCCCGCAATTTGGAACGGGCAGGGGTGCAAGTGGTTTTCGGTTTCAGGGAATTGAAAACCCATGCCAAGGTTTCAATGGTGGCGCGGCGCGAAGGCACAGCTGTCCGCACTTACGTGCATTTCGGCACCGGAAATTATCACCCGATCACGGCCAAAGTTTACACTGATCTCTCATTTTTCACCTGCGACCCCGCCTTGGTGCGGGATGCGGCGCGATTGTTTAATTATATATCCAGCTATGCCCAGCCACAAGAGTTAGAGCGCATTTCGCTTTCTCCGATAAATTTAAAAACACGATTGCTCGAAAATATTCAGGTCGAAATTGATCACGTTGAGGCCGGGCGGGTCGGACAAATTTGGGCCAAAATGAACTCACTGGTCGATCCTGATGTGATTGATGCGTTGTACAAGGCCTCCACTGCGGGGGTAAAAATCGATTTAGTCGTCAGAGGGATTTCATGTCTGCGGCCCGGCATTCCGGGACTTTCTGAAAACATCCGTGTGCGGAGTATCATCGGACGGTTTTTGGAACATTCCCGTATCGTGTGTTTTGGCAATGGCCATGCTTTGCCGCACCCTGCCGCCAAGGTTTATATCGGATCTGCGGATTGGATGCCTCGCAATCTGCAACGCCGCGTTGAAACGCTTATTCCCATCGAAAACCCGACTGTGCATGACCAGGTGCTCGACCAAATCATGATGGCCAATATGCGGGACAATCAGCAGAGTTGGTTGCTGCAAGCAGATGGCACATCGCGCCGGGTGGTACCGCTTGAAGGCGAAGAGCCGTTCAATGCACATGAATATTTTATGATCAATGCCTCTCTGTCTGGACGTGGACGCTCGCTTGAGGGTAGTGTGCCTCCAAAAATCCCGCATGGTCGTAAGAAGGCACCTAAGCAAAAGTGAGTTGGCATACTGGTTTTCGTACTGAGCCGCCCAAATACCGTCCGGTGGCGGTGGTGGACATTGGTTCAAATTCAGTTCGTCTGGTTGTCTATGATGGCCTGCGCCGATCACCTACGCCGGTTTTTAATGAAAAGATTTT
>JAYUQS010000005.1:0-2361 GCA_043756645.1 Hyphomicrobiales bacterium
CTCATATGGGCATAGAGCGTCTTGTACTTGACGCCGTGTTTCAAAACGATGGTGTTGCCATAGGCACCATGGCGGCCCGCGAGATCGACAACCCCTGCACCGGCAGCGCGAATTGGTGTTCCGGTAGGTGCGCCGAAATCAACGCCTGTGTGCATTTTGGAATAGCGCAGCAGGGGATGGCGGCGCATGCCAAAGCCTGAGGTAATTTTTACGCCAGACACCGGGGTTTTCAACAGGGCGCGGGCAGCACTGCGGCCAAACTCATCAAAGTAGTCGGTGCGGCCATCGGCATCGGTGAAGCGGTAGTAACGCTTGATTTTGCCGCCATAGTTCAACTCGGCATAGTGCAAGACACTGCGCTTGCTGGACGTGCCAGAAAGTGGCTGTCCGAAAAACATCTTGAAATTGTCGGAGGATTCAACCTGGTTCTGGAAGTCCACGTCGTAGGACAAGACACGGGTATATTCAGCAACGATGTATTCAGGGATTTTGTTGTCTTTGGCCGTGGCATATAAACTGGAACCTACCTTGTCAGTGGCGCGGAAGTGCAGGACTTTGGGTTTTTCGGCATATTGTGATTTGGCACCTTCTTGTTTGCCGGAAATTCGCGCGTCAAAATTGCCGTCTTCATCGGCGGAAACCAAAACGGTTTCCTTGGGGCCTGGCTTGAATGAAAGTTCCACCGGGAAAATCACTTCCCGGCCATAAAAATCAATCTGCCGATCAAAGGTAACTTCGAATTCCGTGCCGGGTTTGATCAGTTTGACGGGCATGACGGGATTGAGCGCTGCCACCAATTGTTCGGCAGCGGCCGTCGCCACTCCGCGGTTGGTCAATTCCCTGATCAGTGAATTGCCCTTGGCCAAACGGAAAGTTTCGTCGACAGGTTCGGGTGGTGCGGTCTTGGAGATTTCGGTGAAATTCTGGTTTTCGCTTTCGACAGCTGCGATTTCGGAATCAAGCACTGATGTTGAGTCGCCGTAGGGAAGTTCATTTTCGGTGATTTCAGGATAGGCCCAACCGTCTTGCATGTCGCGCTCGGGCAGCACTTCAGTTTTTTCCGCCAACTTGCCTGGCGCTGCAGTGGCCAGGCTGTCGGTGCTGGTTTCTGCCTGTTTGGGCTTTGACAAAGTGACGACTGCATCATCTTCACTGATGGCAGCCTGGGCGATGGGGAGTGCTGCATTGTGACCAAACAATCCCAGTGTCACGCCACCGACAATCAAGGTGGCTGCAATGCCAGCAATACAGGTTGTCAGCAACCAACGGTGATGGATGGGTGGTTCAAGAAATGCAGTTTCAAGGGCGATGGGTTTCAGATCATGGGTCACCGATACCATGTTGCGGCGGGGCTGCACGGTTGGCATGGCAGTGCTGTGACCCACACTCATACGGGTCATCCGCGACGGCACATTATTGTGCGGCTTTGCCTTCAAGCGACCAGTGCTCCCCGACTAAATTACAACCCCAAACCAAATGTTGATGCGTCCAACAACCTGCCTTGACCCGACAAACCGAAACACCAACGCACGACTACTTCTTGGACTAAATCCTGATTTGCAGCTTAACAATGCCTTCCGAAGCCCTTGCATGTCAACCCGTGTGTGTCAATTCAAACAGCCCCTAGCGATTTTCATCCAACAGGCAAAGCGCTGTCAAACACTGTTGAGGGTGAATGCCAAACCTGACAGTCACCCTTGTTTTTACAACATTGCAACGTTTGATTTCCAATTGGTTAACCATGACAAATTGATTCCCAACTGGGTTAGCGGATGGATAAGGGCAATCCAGTCCCTCCAAGCTCACCAAATTTAGATTCTTTGGTCAAATTTATCGGCTGGGGCCCAACCGCCAGTCATATCTATCCGTCATCTGATCAAATAAAGTGTTACATTTCAATAGTTTATAAAAAAAATGAAAATATCTCAGGACTCTGCTTGACACTTCGATCAGGGTTTATCTATACACCGCATCACTGAGGGACACCGGCGCTTCGGCGACGATGCCTCTGTATGAAATCAAGACGCAAACGGCGAAACCCGCTGGCTCCCCAAAAAGGAAACCGGCGAAAGTTTTTGTCTTTTGTGCAGTTTGGCTCCACTGGGGTCTGGAACTTCGGTTCCCCGCTGATTGACATTGTTGAAGAAAGAAAGAGAAACGCAGACGGCGTGTGTCCTTGCGGTTTCCGGGTGACCGGAAACGAAGAAACAAACGTCGATAGCGTTTCAAATATACAAGAAGACAGACTTCGATACCAACGCAAGTTGGATTGTCGAAATCATATATTCTCGTCAATTTTTTTAAAGCTAAAGACCAGTAGATAGTCGCAAGACTATCTTCAAACCAGTTTCAAACTTGAGA
>JAYUQS010000006.1:0-2355 GCA_043756645.1 Hyphomicrobiales bacterium
CCTCGTTTTCCGCCACGTTCCGCCACACTCCGCCATATCTGAAGTTTGATGGAGTTGAGAAACGGAAATGAAAATGTGACAATCCGAAAAGTGTGTTGCTTAGCTTACCATGCACACTGCAATAACACCGGTTGCCGTTGATGATTATCGGTTTGCCACGGCTCTATGGGGCTTGGCACAATGTGCTCGTGGGTCTGCTGCAACATGGTGGATTGGCCGACAATGTGCTTGATCACCGCATGAATTCACGTACCGCCTATATGAATCCTGTCAGTCGCTTCCTTTACATGAACATGAATTATCATGTCGAACATCACATGTTCCCGATGGTTCCCTTTCACGCGCTGCCGCGATTGCATGAGCTGATCAAGCATGACCTGCCCAAACCAAATCCTTCGATCTGGCATGCCTACCGTGAAATGCTGCCCGTTCTGCTGCGGCAATTGCGTTCTGAAGAATACTACCTGAAGCGTGAGTTGCCCCCAACAGCAAAGCCTTACCGCGAAGAGTTTCACGCTGTTTCGCCAATACCAGCAGAGTAAATAGGAGCCGAGAAAATGGTCGGTAAAAAACCAACCATTGCCGATCTCCGCGCCCTGAAAGGCCAAGGCCAGCGCACTATGCTGCGCATTTTCACGCTTGATGAAGCAGAAGCAGCAGAACAGTCCGGCATCGATATCGTGTCTCTGCCGCCGGAGTTGTTGACGCATCCTCGCTACCGTGACGTGGCACCCTCGCTGTTCTCAATGACGGGCATGACGCATCTCGAGTATGGCACACGCGACGACTACCGGCGCTTTGCCGTTCGCATGCTGGAAGCGGGTGGGGACGCTGTTTATTGCAGCGGTGGTCTCGATTACCGTGCGCTTTCTGGCAGAGGACCATATCCCAGTTGTGGGGCATGTCGGGCTTGTACCATCGCGCGCGACTTGGACGGGTGGCTTTAAGGCGGTGGGAAAAACGGCGGAAAGCGCACTCGCACTTCTCGAAGAATGCAAAGCCTATGAAGCTGCGGGAGCATTTGCGGTGGAGATTGAAGTTGTCCCCGTCGAAGTCGCAACTGAAATCAGCAAGCGGACAAAACTCCTCCTGTGGTCCATGGGATCAGGGCCGGGCTGCGATGCGCAATATCTTTTTGCCGAAGATATTCTCGGCACCAATCGTGGCCATATGCCCAGGCACGCAAAGGTCTATCGCTATTTTGCAGCTGAATTCGACAAGCTGCAAGCAGAGCGCATCAACGCCTTTTCGGAATACATTGCCGATGTCAAGTCAGGTGCATACCCAGAAGAGACCCACGTGGTTCGACTGCCACCAGCCGAGCTGCTGGTATTTTCCGAGGCTCTCGATAAGGACTGTTCTTCAACAAAGTAATTGTCATAGATGTGCTGCGGCCACTCGTATTAAAGTTATTGGAAATGAACCATCATTCCCTGCTTTTCCCGCGTTTCCCAATCGTGTGAGTCTTTGATTTGTGGTAATGTGGGAGAGGATTATGAGTAAGCTTCCGGTCAGGCCCGCCTTGTTTGATGTTTACGGATGGGATTGAAGGTGCATGTTTGAGACGGTGATTGTGTCGTCTCATAATTGGTTCTGTGCCTATGTCTGGACATATCTCGAGAGATCACATCGTCGTTGTTGAGACGCGTTGTCGCTGGACTGATAACGAGCGGCGTCGGGCTGTTGATGAGACGCAACATTTGCCGGTGTCGGCTGTGGCGAGGAAGCACGAGATGGCCAAGAGCTTGCTGTTCCGCTGGCGCAAAGAGGCAGGACTTACGGGCAAGCGCCGACAGGTTACAGGCTTTGTTCCGGTGCAGATTGCGACAGTGCCTGCGGTAAAACGTGCTGGCAACCTGCCCTCACCTCCGACATTGGTAGAAACGTCTGTGACGCATGAAGAGGGATCAATCGAGATTGAACTGGTGGGCAGCATCAAGCTTCGGGTGAGCGGCACTTTTAGACCCGAAGCCTTACGGCAGGTGATTGCAGCCCTTGAAGCACGATGATCCCTGTTCCTGCGGGTGTCAGGGTGTGGCTCGCAGCGGGCCAGACGGACATGAGGAAGGGCTTTGGCGGATTGGCGCTGTTAGTACAGGAAGTGCTCAAAGCTGATCCGCATGACGGGCACGTATTTGTGTTCAGGGGCTGGCGCGGGGATTTGATCAAGCTCATTTGGAATAATGGGCAAGCCTCATGTCTATTTGCCAAGAGGCTGGAACGGGGGCGGTTCATCTGGCCAACAACCAATGGTAAGCCTGTGACCCTATCAGCAGCACAGCTGGGGTATTTACTGGAAGGCATTGATTGGCGGGCTCCGATCAAGACCTAAAGGCCGGAGCTGGCAGGTCGAAC
>JAYUQS010000007.1:0-17508 GCA_043756645.1 Hyphomicrobiales bacterium
TCATCTCGGCGTGTCTTACAACACGACAGCGGTTTCGGCTGAAGAGGCAACGAGCTACAAGTGCTTCTGGAAACCTGAATTGAAGGGCAAAGTCGGTCACTTTGATTGGCATCTGCCGAACCTTGGCCAGATGAGCTTGCTCAACGGTAACGCCTTGCCTTTCGATATTGATGGCGCAGCCTTTGACAAGGTCAAGGAAATCACCAAGTCGTTGCGTCCGCAAGTGGGTGGCTTCTTCGATTACGGCGGCACCTTCAACGGCTTGAAGAACGGTGAAATGCTGGCCATGGCTGGCATCGGCGATTGGATTACGGGTGTACTTGAACGCGATGGCGCTAAAGTTGCCTCCGTGGTGCCAAAGGAAGGCGGCATTCAGTTCACTGAATCTTGGTCTATTGGCAAAGGCACGAAGAATGCAGATATGGCCAAGAAGTTCATTCAATACATGTTGTCACCAGATGGCCAGGTTCATTCGGCCCGCATGCTCGCCTATCCTGGTTTTGCCGTGACCAAGGCTGGCCGCAAGGCCCTGAACGACAAGGATCCGAAAGAAGCAGTACGCACCGGTCAGGTTGATGGTGCGGCCAATGATCCAGTCACGCTGATCAAAGATGGCCGCATCAAGTATCGCGGCATTCCCATTCAGCAGGGCCTCGAAGTATGGAACGACTTCTGGTCTGAATACAAAGCTTCATAAAGAGCCTTTCGCAAAGCCCATGCCGCCCCTATGCTCGACGCCGGGGGGCGGCATTATCTTACTTAAAATGCACTTGGAGAATGATGATGGCGGATAGGCAGCAGAGAGACGCATACGCCTGGTTCTGGCGCGCGCCCTTGCTGATCTGGCAAACGCTGTTTTTCGTTGTCCCCCTCGGCTTCATGTTCGTCATGAGTTTTTGGCTGGTCAAAAACTACCGCATGACGCCAGCTTTCGCTTTCGACAATTGGGCGAAAATACTGGGTTGGAATATCTTCTGGAGTACTTACGCCTATACCTTGGCATTGGCCGTCGCAGCCACGGTATTGGCGTCCGTGCTTGCCTTTCCTGTTTCCTATGGATTGGCTTTCAAGTTCAACGCCACAACCAGGCGCTGGGCGCTGTTCTTTCTGGTCATCCCGTTTTTCACCAGTTACCTCGTACGCATTTATGCGTGGCAGGTTGTACTCGCGGGCAATGGTATCATCAGTGCATTCCTTGCATGGTTTGGACTGGGGCCAGTGTCATTGCTCAACTCGCCGACGGGAACCATTATTGGTTACATGACCTTGTCGTTTCCGTTGGTCGTGATCCTGCAAACGATTTCTCTCGCCAGCATTGATAAAACCCTGATTGAGGCCGCCCATAATTTGGGCTGCAGCGCGTTTCGCACCGTTTTCTCCGTGATCATTCCCGCCGCAAAAGTAGGGTTGATTGTCGCGGCACTGTTCTGTTTCATTCTGTCCTTCGGTGATTTTGTCAGCCCCTATTATCTCGGCGGTTCAAAGCCACCCACATTGTCGATCATGATCGTTGATTCAACCAAGTCCGGCCAGCAATGGCCGAGGGCGGCGGTGATTGCAGTTGTTATGATCCTCACTCTTTTCACTGTGGCCTTTGCTTCCGTTACAGCCGCCTACAGGAGGCGCGGATGAATGCCGACAAAACCGTGAAGTGGGTGCTCTACGTTTATGTCGCGCTTGCCTTTGCTTTTATCTTTACGCCGATCTTTGCGAGTTTTGTATTCTCGTTTAACTCGGATAGATTCCCAAGCCTGCCCTTGGGCAGTTTTTCGCTGAAGTGGTACCAGACGATTCTTTCACGGCCTGAGGTGATCGAAGCGGCGTGGACGAGTTTGATTGTCGCCGTGTGTTCATCACTGTTGTCCACCTTCATCGGCTTCTGCACAGCCTATACCGACTACCGTTACAACTTCTTCGGCAAGCAAGCATATTTGGCGCTGGCCATGTTGCCACCTACCATTCCGCTCATCATCATGGCACTGGCCATGCTGTCGTGGTTGTCACAAATCGGCCTGTCGGGTCAGGTGATCTCGATCATCATTGCTCACACGGTGCTGGGCGCACCCTTTGCCATGGCGGTCATCAGACTGCGTCTCAATGACATGGACGCCAATCTTGAAGCCGCCTCGTGGAACCTCGGTGCGTCCGAATGGCGTGCTATGCGCGAGGTCGTCATTCCTTTTGCCATGCCTTCAATTATCGCCGCACTTTGCTTGACAGCCGCAGTGTCCTTCGACGAATTTGCTGTCGCATGGTTCGTGTCGGGCCTCAACAAAACCATCCCCGTCGTCATTCTGGAAATCCTGCAAGGCAATGTCGATCCGCAAATCAATGCCATCGGCACATTCGTCTTCCTCGTCTCCATTACTTTGATTGTCATTGCCCAAATGCTGATGCTGTCGCGCGGCAAGAGAGAGGAAGCCGCATGATGGCGCAACCGCTTGTTGTGTTTGATAGAGTTGAAAAACGCTTCGACAATTTTGTCGCCGTAAAGCCAACCAGCTTTGAAATCGGGGCAGGGGAATTTCTCGCCATCATGGGTCCCTCCGGCTGTGGCAAAACCACAACGCTGCGCATGCTCGCCGGTCTGGAAGCGCCCACCAGTGGGGAAATCCGCTTTGAAGGCCGCGTGATGAACCATGTCAAACCCCACGAGCGCGACATGCCGATGGTTTGGCAGTCACTGGCGTTATTTCCATTTCTAAATGCGCGCGAAAATGTGGAATTCGGACTCAAAATGCGGGGTCTTGATGCCACCACACGCAAGAAAAAGGCGCTGGATTGGCTGGAACGCCTTGGTATAGGTCAATTCGCCGAACGTAATGTTGCAAAACTTTCAGGCGGTCAAAGACAACGTGTGGCCTTGGCCCGCGCCTTGGTGACAGAGCCCAAAATTCTGTTGCTGGATGAACCACTGTCAGCCCTCGATGCGCATCTGGTCATCCGCATGCAGAGTGTTTTGACCAAGCTACAAAAAGAACTCGGCATCACTTTTGTCTATGTCACCCACAGTCAATCAGAAGCATTCGCCATGGCCGACCGCGTGATCATCATGGCGCAGGGCGAGATTGCGCAGATTGGCAAAGGCAAGGACATCTACCGCGCCCCCGCCAATAAGTTCGTCGCTGAGTTTGTAGGCCGTAACAATATCTTCGAAGGCAAAGTAAAATCCAAAACAGCAACAAGTGTTGCAGTGGAAACGGCGTTGGGATTGTTCCATGTACCTGCCGCATCCGCATCAAGCGCAGAAGCCGACACCCCCTTGAGTTTTGTTGTGGCAGCAGACTTGGTGCAACTTTCAACATCAAAACCTAAAACCCAAAACGTTGTTGAGTGTCACCTCATCTCTGAACAATTCATGGGTACAACTGTCACGCTGTTTCTAGAAGCCAAAGATGGAACCGAACTCAAAGTGCAGATCGGTCAGCGTGAACTGGAAACCATAGATATCGCCCACGGTGGCATACTCTACGCCAGCTGGCCTGAAACCCGTGCTCATGTTCTGACGGGATAAACCGGCATGAATGATATGTCTGACCCAAAACAATTTGGGTTTCCGCCCGTAAACGCGACATTTTCTTTCGTCCTCTTAACTCGGTTTTCATTACTGGCTATGGCAGGAGCGATAGAGCCGCTTCGACATGCCAATCAGGCCTAGGGCAAGGCACATTATCGCTGGCAACTGTACTCGGAAGATGGTCACTCAATCCAATCTTCGAGCAGTATTGATGTTTGTCCGACGGGAAGCCTTCAAGACGTGCCGCTCAATGGCAATGTGATTGTCGTCGGTGGGGCAGATATTTTGACAGCATCTTTAAAGTCACTGGTGAAGTGGTTGCGCAGCGCATCAGTTCGAGCGCCGCTCATCGGAGGTCTGTGCACCGCCGCCCGAATTCTGGCAGAGGCCGGATTGCTCGATGGTCACAAAGCAACCATGCATTGGGAAATGGTTGAAAGCCTGAAAGAGACGTTTCGGGATGTGGACGTAACAAACAACCTGTTCGAGTTTGATCACAACCGCCTCACCTGTGCCGGTGAAACGGCTTGTACTGATATGATGCTCAATCTCATTTCAGCAGCCCATGGTCGAGAGATTGCAGCTAAGGTGCAGCGCAAGTCCTGCACGCACGTGTGCGCTCGTCGATCGAGCCACAGGCCTCGCTTGCACTTCGTACAGGCACCCGCAACAGTTATGTTCTTCGGGCGGTTGCACTTATGGAAAGCCAGATCGGCAATAGACTTGATATCGAGAAAGTTGCGCGGACTGTCGGTTGCTCGCGCCGCCAGCTCGAACGTCTCTTCAGTAACAAAGTCGGTGCGGCACCCATGACATATTACCGCAATATTTCACTTGATCGTGCGCGTCAGCTTTTATGTGAAACGCGGATGTCTCATTTGGAAGTCGCGGTAGCATGCGGATTCGAAAGCAGCGCCGCATTCAGCTCTGCGTACAGGCGGCGTTTCGGCACAAGCCCCACGGCTGGGGAACGGATGAGCCGCAATTCAAGTAAATTAGCCAGCAGCCGGTTGGACGGCGTTGGCATTGTTGATGTAAAATCAAAGGTCGATATTGTTGGGCTGGACAACCTAAACACTTGAAATCATTAGTGCGGCGCAATCCTGTCGGGTGCGCCAATGATTTCAAATAGTTAGATTGGTTTTTGCACTGCCAGTAAAGTGTTTGTCCGCAGAATGTCCTCAGAATCTGTTCACGTGCAGTTCCGGGAAAGTACGGGAACTGTTCTGTAGCCCAAGAGCCAAATTCTCCTCGTGACAATTGCGTCACGATTAAAGGAGAACCCAAATGGAAGAAACAAGCCGAAATCCGTTTTTGACTGTCGCAGAAGCTGGGACGTTCCTGCGGCTTAAGAAGAGAACTCTCGACAACATGCGCTGGGTGGGCAATGGCCCCAATTTCCGCAAGCATGGCGGACGCGTCTTCTACCACATTGATGAACTGAAAGAGTGGTCACTGGAGACGCGAGCGAAATCGACTTCACAATACTGATCGATGACAGTGGTCGCGGCATGTGCGCCGCGGCCATTGCAGGAACCGCATTTTGTTGAACAGCTATTGAGTTCCGTTGGAAGAAAACAAATGAGAAGTTGGCAGAAATAAGATGCTGAGATGCGAGTATGGGCTCAAGCGAGTTCCCAAACCGCACGCATTTCAGGATAACTACCTGAAGGTTTGAAGTACTGGATATTCCCTCCAGTACCTTCGATTTCCCGCGTATCCCAATTGATTTTTCGAAACCAGCGACCTTCAGGTTATGAGCCTGACGGTCGGTCGCCTTTTCGAATTATACTACACTCGCCATGTGCGAATCAAGAATTGGGAAACGCGGGATAACGCGGGACAGTGCTGTTCAACTCGGATTTCTTTCAGCTTTTCCTTATGGCCCGCAATCTCCAGCCCGACTCGTGTCAGTTGCTCCGCATGTGCCAAGCCAAAACAATGCAGAGCAGGAACAGCACAAAACTCAGTCCCTGCCAAAAGCGCAAGGGATTGCTTTCGATGAGCGGTTTGAACCTTTCGTAACCAAGCTCGGGATTTGGTTTTTGCAGGTTGCTGGTAAAGGCAGAAAGCGCCTCGGTGCGTTTTTCAGGGTTTTTGTTGAGGGCGTGTTGCAGGGCGGCGTCCATCCATATAGGCACATCATCACGCCAGGTATTCGCAGGCGCGTAGTTCAACTTTCTGGTGTCAGCCACTGATTTGAAGCCCCGGCCATAAGGCAGTTTGCTTGTGAGCATTTCATAGGCAATGACGGCAAGCGAGAAGATGTCGGCGAAGTTGGAGGGTGGCGATCCCGTCAACAGTTCAGGTGCGGAATAATCAACCGTGCCACCGTGGGTTTTGCTAGCGCCCGAATCTTCGAGGCGTGATGAGCCAAAGTCGATGAGTTTCACAACGCCGGCTTGGTTGATCATGATGTTGCCGGGCTTGAGGTCGAGATGCAGCACACTTTTGCGGTGCATGGCGCGCAAACCCGAAGCCACTTGTCCGACGATGGTCCGTACCGTTTCCAGTGGTGGTTTAGGATGGTCCAGCATCCATTGTTGCAGTGTCTTGCCTTCGAAATATTCACTGACATGGTAAAGTGAAGTGCGCGGTCCCGGCGGATCAAGTGATTTCAGAATGTTGGGACTGGCCACCAATTTGCCGATCCACTCCTCGCGCGCAAAACTGGTGATGTAACTGTCATCATCTTCAAAGTTGGGCGATGGTGTTTTGACTGCAACAAGCGCACCGCTGGTTTCTTGGCGCACCAGATAGACTTGACTGCGGTTGCTTTCGTGCAAACTGCGCTGAATGATATAGCCATCGAGCCTGTCACCGGGATTAAGCAGTTTGGGAAAAGGCAGGCGCTGAGCCGCAATTTGAAATCCAGATGCATCGGCATTTCCGGGATCAACGACTTCAACAATCTGGCAAGTCAGATTGTCTTGCGCACCTCTTTCCAAGGCTGCATCGACAATCAATTTCGCACGCGTGTCAATGTCAGCGTGTGCTGTGGCCAGAAGACTCGCGATCTCGCGCGAGTTCAGTGTGTCGTGGACACCATCGGTCGTCAGAATGAAGACGTCGCCTCTGATGACGGTATCGACGCGATAATCCACTTCAAGCGCTGGATTGAGGCCAAAGCCACGCGAAAGATAATCCTGGCCACGCGGCAGTCGGATCCGGTGATCGGTCGTCAGTTGCTCGATGCTCGATCCACGCATCCGCCAGATGCGGCTGTCACCCGCATGAAAGATGTGGATTGTCGCAGCCTTCAAAACCATTCCAGAAAACGTTGTAACGAGACCATGTTCGGCGTGGGTTTGTTTCAGTCCCTGTGCGTGCAGCCAAGCATTGGTGGATCGCAAAACAGTGGATACGCTTTGCTTGACTGACCAGGTTTCATGTGTCGCGTAGTAGTCTTCCAGAAACGTCCGCACGCAACACTCGCTGGCCTGCTTGGCTGCTTCGCTTGAAGACATGCCGTCAGCAATGGCGATCGCTATGCCTTTGGTCAAGAGTTGACGTCCTATCGGCACAACAGCCCCATAAGAATCGTCATTGCGGAGTTTAACGCCCGCAATGGAATACTGACCGATGTTGACGTCTGGTCCGCCCGTCATGACACCTCGATGAGGGCGAGCGTACCATCCGGCATAACTTCTGCAATGTGGCCCTTGGGGTCGGCGATGAAAAACATGACCAGTAAAAAGGACAAGGCCGATCCCATAGCTGCAAGCATGAACAACATTGAAACATCAAAACTTGCGAAGATCGCAAGAAATGCCACCCCACCCACATTTCCAAATGCGCCAACCATGCCGGCAATCTGTCCTGTCAACCTGCGCTTGATCATCGGCAGCATGGCGTAAACAGCACCATTGGCTGCGTTCACAAAAAGTGAGCAGAATACGGTTACGATAACAGCAAAAACCACGCCCAACTCTGGCGACATTTGCGCCATGCCGAAATAGCCGAGTGCAGTGCCTGACAGCAGCGCGGCGAGTGTGGCTTTGCGTCCACAACAGTCGCTCAACCATCCGCCGATGGGACGCGCGAAGAAGGCAGTCATGCCGAAACTTGCCCCAAGAAGACCAGCGACTGCGAGCGACAAGCCGAACATGTCTTTGAACAGCAGCGGCAATATCGATATGACCGCAAGTTCAGACCCAAAGGTCATGAAGTACGACACACTCAGCACGGCAACTTGGGAAAAGCGATAGCGATGCACGGGTTCAACAGTCTTGTTGAACAGACCCTTGTTGATCCGCCACGTGTCCATAAGCTGCGCGCTATAAAGAAGTGCCGCCCCCAAATAGCAGGCCAATTCTGCCGCAGGCGAAAGCATGTTTAGGTTTGAAGGCCCTAGCTTCCAGGCAATGAAGGCGAGCGCCAAGGCGATTGGAGCCTGCATCAAGCTATACAACACGAAGTCGAACTTTGAAGTCACCTCCATCGCACCTAATTTTTTCGGTGAGAAATAGGTTGATCCCTTCGGCGCGTCTGTGACGTTGTAGTAATAGATTGCGGCATAGCCAATTGCCATGAAGCCTGTGAGGGCGATGGACCAGCGCCAACCCTCTGGTCCACCATAAAGCGCTGCCAATGTCGGTAGCGTAACTGCAGCTGCGGCGGAACCAAAGTTACCAAGCCCTGCATAAAGGCCTTGCGCCAAGCCAGACTCGCGCGCGGGGAACCATTCGCTGATGATGCGTATGCCCACGACGAAACCTGCACCAACAAATCCGAGTAGAAATCGCGCCAGCGCGAGCGCGGCAAAGCTCTGAGCAAATGCAAAGAAGAGACAGATGATGCCCGAAGCTGCGAGCAGGATGGTGTACATCAGCCGTGGGCCGATCTTGTCGACAAAAATGCCAACAGCAATGCGCGCCGGTATGGCAAGTGCTACATTCAAAATCAGCAGTGCGGCCACTTGCTCTTTCGAAAGTTGAAAAGTGTCTTTTATCGCTGCCATCAGCGGCGCGTGATTGAACCAGACCATGAAGCTGACAAAAAATGCTACCCAACTGAAATGCAAAATGCGAACGCGTGGCTCGCGCGAAAAAAAATGAAAATTGTTGGACATCGGCACCTCAAGGAAAAATTCTTGAAGTACACATCGCAAGCTCTGTGCCACTCACTCAGCGATCATCGAATGATCCGCAAGTCATTGACGCAAATAGGCAATGAACGACCGCTCAAAAATCATGCAAAGTAATCTGTGCCCGCAGATTGGGCAATAGCTCTGCCAAACTGTGCGTTTTTTGTGCAATGCAATATCTGAAGCAGGCTTGATATCGCATTCATGCAGGTCGTAAAATTGCGTATTTTCAGATGGTTACACACAATCTCTTGACGGTGCATAAAACTGGCATCGTCATTGCTCAGTGAAAGGTGAAACATTGCTGCATCGCAAGATGAAGTCAGCTGGAGGTTCAAGTTGAAGAAGAAACTCGTCATTATCGGCAATGGCATGGCGCCGGGGCGCATGCTTGAACACTTGTTTGAACATTCACCTGACGCCTATCACGTCAAGATTTTCAATGCAGAACCACGCGTCAACTACAATCGCCTGATGTTGTCGCCCGTGTTGTCGGGTGAAAAGACTTACGAAGACATCATCACCCATGATGACGACTGGTATGCCAAGCATGGGGTGGTCTTGCACAAGGGACGCAAGATCGATGCGATTGACCGTGCCGCCAAGACTGTGACAGCGGCTGATGGCACTGTGGCGTCCTACGACAAGCTTGTGATCGCCACTGGTTCAGTGCCGTTTGTCATACCGGTGCCGGGGCATCAGCTGCCGGGTGTGGTGACCTATCGTGATCTTGATGACGTGGACAGGATGTTGGCTGCGGCCACGTCGGGTGCCAAAGCCGTTGTGATTGGCGGCGGATTGCTCGGCCTTGAAGCAGCGGCGGGTCTCAAGATGCGTGGGATGGATGTGACCGTCATTCATCTCATGCCGACACTGATGGAACGCCAACTCGATCCGCCAGCAGCGCATCTCCTGGAACAGGAATTCGAGAAGCGCGGCATCAATATTCGCACCAAGTCCACCACCCATTCCATTCTTGGCGAAAACAAAGTCACAGGCCTGAGGCTCGAAGATGGCACAGAACTGCCTTGCGACATCGTGGTGATGGCCGTTGGCATTCGTCCATCGTCAGCCTTGGCCAAGGCATCTGACATCACTGTCAATCGCGGCATTGTTGTTGACGACCAAATGCGGACGAACGATCCCGACGTTTTTGCGCTGGGTGAATGTGTTGAACACCGTGGCGTTGTCTATGGCTTGGTCGCACCGCTCTATGAAATGGCGCGCACCATAGCCGAAGTGCTTGTCGACAAGCCTTCGGCCTATGGCGGCTCTGTCATGTCCACCAAACTCAAGGTTACTGGGGTCGATCTCTATTCTGGTGGTGACTTTGCCGTCGCCAATGATCGCGAGGAAATCGTGCTGCGCGACGCTGCACGCGGCGTTTACAAGCGTCTGGTGCTCAAGGACAACAAGATCATTGGTGTAGTGCTCTATGGCGAAACCTCCGATGGCCCTTGGTTTTTCGACAAGCTGAAGAAAGGCGAGGATGTCTCGGCTGACCGCGACATGCTCATCTTTGGCCAGGCCTATGCAGGAGGGTCTCCCCTGGACCCTACGGCGGCCGTTGCAGCCTTACCGCCTGAAGCAGAAATCTGCGGCTGCAACGGCATTTGCAAAGGCAAGATCACCGATGCCATCGCCGCAAAGGGCTTGACATCGATTGACGATGTGCGCGCCCACACAAAGGCATCAGCTTCTTGTGGGTCGTGCACCGGGCTGGTTGAAAAACTGCTGGTGCTGTCACTTGGCGATGGCTATCAACCCAACGCCGTGCAGCCCATGTGCGGTTGCACGGACCTCGGTCATGCTGATGTGCGGCGTCTCATTGTAGCGCAAGATATCAAGTCTATTCCTGAACTCATGCAAAAGCTTGTATGGAAGTCGTCCTGCGGCTGCGCCAAATGCCGGCCCGCCCTTAACTACTACCTCCTCGCCACTTGGCCTGGTGATTACGAAGATGACAACCAGTCGCGCTTCATCAACGAGCGAGTACACGCCAACATCCAGAAAGATGGAACTTATTCCGTTGTCCCGCGCATGTGGGGCGGGATGACGTCGGCCAAGGAATTGCGTGCCATTGCCGATGTTGCAGACAAGTTCAACATTCCGGCAGTCAAATGCACAGGTGGGCAACGCATCGATTTGCTGGGAGTGAAAAAAGAAGACTTGCCTGCCGTGTGGGCAGACCTCAACGCTGCTGGCATGGTCTCGGGTGCAGCCTATGCCAAGGGCCTGCGCACAGTCAAAACCTGTGTGGGTTCCGAATGGTGCCGCTTTGGCACGCAAGACTCCACAGGCCTTGGTATCAAGCTCGAAAAATTTATGTGGGGATCATGGACACCGGCGAAGCTAAAACTCGCTGTTTCCGGTTGTCCCCGCAATTGTGCCGAAGCAACATGCAAAGACATCGGCGTGATCTGCGTTGACTCCGGTTATGATATTCACTTTGGCGGCGCCGCAGGACTCGATATCAAGGGCACTGAACTCCTCTGTCACGTCAACACTGAAGACGAAGCCATCGAAATGATTGCGGCCCTTACACAGATCTATCGTGAGCAGGGCAACTATCTCGAACGCATCTACAAGTGGGCCAAGCGCGTTGGCAGTGATTCCATCAAGGCCAATGTGGTGCAGGACGCGGGCAAGCGCCGTCACTATTACGAACGCTTCGTATTTGCCCAGACTTTCCTGCAAACTGATCCGTGGGCTGAACGTGTGGCGGGGCGCGATTCGCATGAATTTGTGCCGATCCGCGCATACCCTTCGATGATAGCCGCGGAGTAATTCATGGACTGGATTGATATTGGTGAAGTTGAAAATGTGCCGGTGCGGGGATCACGCGTGGTCGAAACACCATCAGGTGACATTGCGGTGTTTCGCACAGCAGCGCATCGGGTGTTTGCCCTCTGGGACAAATGCCCTCACAAGGGTGGACCCTTGAGCCAAGGTATCGTTCATGGCGAGAGTGTCACGTGCCCCCTGCACAATTGGGTCATTGCTCTTGAAACCGGAGACGTGAAAGGCCCAGATCAAGGTTGTGCGCGCAAGGTGCAAACAAAGCTCGATGGCTCCCGCATTCTCATAGATGCGTCGGTGCTCAAGGCAAAAGCCGCATGAGCGGAAACAAAACTGTTCGCACCACTTGTCCCTATTGTGGAGTGGGGTGCGGCGTGCTGGCAACACCATTGACAGATGGTTCGACCAAGATGGAAGGTGACCCCGACCACCCGGCAAATTTCGGACGCCTGTGTTCAAAAGGCTTGGCTCTTGGAGAAACTCTGGGTCTCGCGCAGCGGCAACTGCATCCTGTTGTGGATGGCTTGCAAACCGGATGGGACCACGCGATTTCCACGGTTGCTGAACGGCTTTCCGAAACCATTGCGGAACACGGCCCCGAAAGCGTGGCCTTCTATGTTTCTGGTCAGCTTTTGACCGAGGACTATTACGTTGCCAACAAGCTGATGAAGGGTTTCATTGGCACGGCAAACATCGACACCAATTCGAGGCTTTGCATGGCGTCAGCCGTCGCCGGCCACAAGCGCGCTTTCGGGGCCGATATTGTGCCGTGCAGTTACAGCGATCTTGAAGCGGCTGACTTGATCGTGTTGGTGGGATCAAACCTTGCGTGGTGTCATCCTGTTCTGTTTCAACGCATCATGGCCGAGCGCGAGAAACGTGATCTCAAACTGGTGGTCATCGACCCGCGTCGTACTCCGACTGCAGAAGCCGCTGATCTGCATTTGCAGTTGGCACCAGACAGCGATGTCGCCTTGTTCAATGGCCTGCTGGCCAATCTTTACAGCCGAGGTGAAATCGACTCGCGTTTTATTTTCGCGCGAACCAACGGACTCGCAGAAACGCTCATTGCAGCAAATCCTTGGACACTTGAAAAAACTGCCAAGGTTACAGGTCTCTTGCAAACTGATCTCCGTGTTTTCTTTGATCTCTTTGCGATGAATGCAAAAACCGTGACCATGTTCTCGATGGGTGTCAATCAATCCACGAGTGGTACCGACAAGGTCAATGCCATCGTCAATTGTCACTTGCTCACAGGCCGCATTGGCAAGGAAGGTACGGGGCCGTTTTCGATTACTGGCCAACCCAATGCCATGGGGGGGCGCGAAGTTGGCGGGCTTGCAACGATGTTGGCCGCCCATATGGAATTCGATAACATGGGACATCGCAAAGCCGTTCAAAACCATTGGCAGTCTCCAACCATCGCCACGAAGCCGGGTCTCAAAGCGGTCGACATGTTCGAAGCTGTCGCTGATGGCCGCATCAAAGCCTTGTGGATCATCTCGACCAATCCGGCTGTATCAATGCCGAACGCATCGCGCGTCGCAGCGGCATTGAAAGCCTGCCCTTTCCTCGTCGTTTCCGACATCACCCGCAAAACAGATACAGCCGCCTATGCCCATGTATTCTTGCCTGCAGCAGGTTGGGGTGAAAAAGATGGCACTGTTACCAATAGCGAACGCTGCATTTCGCGGCAGCGTGCCTTTCTCTTCGCGCCCGGAGCCGCCCGCGCTGACTGGCGCATCATCTGCGATGTTGCGAAGGCCATGGGATTTGCGGGATTTGACTACACATCACCGGCTGAAATATTCACCGAGCATGTTGCACTCACGAAAGTGTTGAACAACGGCACCCGCAAGCTTGACCTCTCGGAATGGCAGGACCTCGAATACGATGCATTAAGCCCCAAGCAATGGGGTGGCGAGCGACCTTTCGCTAACCTCAAATTTCAAACGCCTGATGGCAAGGCGCGTTTTGTTCCCACTTACGTCACGCCGCGTGCGCCTGCAAATTTCACGCATAACACAGGCCGCATGCGTGACCAGTGGCATACGATGACGCGCTCCGGCCTTGCACCGCGCCTGTTTGGTCACCGGGCGGAACCCTATGTCGAGATTCATCCGGCAGATGCAATCCGCCTTGATGTACAACCCGCAAGCCTTGTTGAAGTCCATACCGACGGCAACAGCAGTATCGTCCGCGCACTGATCACCGATGCTGTAAGGCCCGGAGAGGTATTCCAGCCCATGCATTGGAGTGGGGTATTTGCAAAAAGCTCCCTCGCCAACAGCTGCACAAACGGTGACGTCGATCCTATCAGCGGACAGCCCGCACTGAAATCCTCACCTGTTGGTGTCAAACCTTTTGATGCGGCGTGGCATGGATTTGGGGTCACGAGAAACGACATTCAGCTTTCTGTAGCATATCTCGCAAAGCGCCCAGTCGTGCAGGGCACGGCGCTTGAGTGCGCAGACAGGTCACTGCCCCATGACTGGGGAGTGTTGCTCTATGATGCTCTTGCCGGGGGCGGCGAAGTTGCAACGCTGCAGTCCGACGATGCCGCAACGTTTCGCTGTGTTGTGACGCGGGACAGCAAGTTGGAATTTGCCTTCTTTGCATCCCGCACAACAGTTGAGGTCAGCCGAAACTGGCTCGCGCAGCAACTCGGTGAACGCGCCAATCCATTGGAAATTTTGGCAGGGCGACCACAGTCAGGTGTCAAAGAGGTAGGACAAATCCTCTGTGCCTGCATGAATGTCGGTGTTGGACAAATCTCTGACTTCATCAGGGAAAACCCAGGTACAATCCTCAACCAAGTCTGTGTTGCAACAAGCGCAGGCACAGGCTGCGGCTCATGCCGCCCAGAAATTCGACGCTTGCTAACTCTTTCAGTAGATGGGGCATCAGTAAAACAACCTCTCTTGGAAACAAGATCGGCCCAACTTCCTTAGGGGCTTCCGAAATGTTGTTCGTCGTCAGTGAACATTGCGGGCGTCAGCGGTTTTGCCGGTGCTGGTGGCCAGCGTGAGAAGAATGCGATCCTTGCCAGCGGCAATGACTTCCAGCGTGTTTTCAACCGCATTGTGCTGGTAATATCGCACCGACCAAAAGCCGCCACGGTCCTCAAACGGCACTTCGGCGAAACGGTTTCGCCAGTCATTGGGCTTAGCAAAAGTTTGCAACCAGAGTTCTTCGGGTGTGGGGAATTGCGGAATGTCGGTTTCCGCTCCCGTTTCCATATCGATCTGATAGATGCCCACGCCATTGGTGGAATAGGCAAGGCGGGTTTGCAGCTTGGCGGCATATTGCTAGGCTTGGCCAACGCCTTCCAGCCTGCCCAGCGTGATTTGTTCACGGCCAACCTTGCTGCCCTCAACCACGCCCCAGCCTGAGGCTTTGAGAGCTGAGTCAATCAGTTCGGCGCGTGTCTCAGCTTCATTCATTGCTAAATTTATCTTCGCTCCCACCATCAACTTGAAGACGTTGTTCTCTGTCGTCAACAGGTCATAAAGCTTGGGGTGAACGAACAGCTTTTCCTTGCCGCTTTCCACTTCTGCCAAAACGCCTGCTTCCACCAATTGCTTGAGGTAGCTGGAAGCGGTTTGGCGCTGGGCAACGCTAGCATCAACAACGCTGCTGATCCGGCAATAGGGCAGTTTGAATATCAAACTGACAAGATCACCACTATAAATCTTCGGCAAGCGCTTACGAACATAATCTGATGTATGGCGTTCAAGATCGTTGACCGCGTCAATCTTTGCCGTGGTCCAACGTGCGGTTTCTGCCACACCCTTGACGATATAGAGCACCCACGCTTCCCAATCACCATGGGCAGTGACACCCTGCAACAGGCGATAATATTCTGGTCTGTTGTCGTTCACGTAGCGGCTAAGATAGAGAATGGGCAGGGTCAACAAGCCTTGTTGTATCAGGAACAGGCTATTGATAATCCGCCCTGTACGGCCATTGCCATCGGTGAAGGGGTGGATGGCTTCAAACTGGTAATGCGCAACTGCAAGGCGGATTAGTGGATCAAGATCAGTTTCTGCATGAATGAAATCTTCCCAGTTTTTGAGAAGATCGCGCAACAGGTTTTCGCCCTCAGGCGGCGTGTAGACGATTTCTCCGGTGGCACTATTCTCAAGCTTTGTTCCCGGTACTTTGCGCACGGCCTTTTCAACGCCTTTGATGGTGCTGCAAATGCGTTCTGCCGTGCGGGTGGTGAGGAGATTGTCAGTTTTGAGTGTGTTGTAACCCTGAAACAAGGCGCGGCTATAGCGAAGCGCTTCCTTGGTGGCAGGGTCGGCATGTTCTTCGCTGCCCACATTCCGAAACAGCTTGTCGGTGGTGGTGACAATGTTTTCGATTTCCGAACTGGCCTTGGCTTCCAGCAGGGGGAGCGTGTTGATCAACATGCCTTGATTGGGAATGTGGAATGCGGCTTGCTTCAATTCCCCCAGCGCAGCGCGGGCGGGAATGCACTGCTTGAGAATGGCGGTGGTTTCCAGCGACGCCTTGGGCGGCAGGATCGGTAACTGGTTATAGGGCTTGTCAGCCTGCCATGACGAAAACGTATTTTATCGACACATCGGAATTACATGTCGAAGAGATCGACACGTCACCAACATGTGTCGAAGAAAGCCAATTTTATCGACGGTTCGTGCAAAACATGGTTAACAGCAGTTAACTCAAATCAACCGCGTCTGCCCGCCCACATACTTGGCGGTTCCATCGGGTTCGAGTTTTCGGGTTTGGATTGAGTTCAGGACGTTGTGGAAGCGTTGTTCTGTTATTTAGAGCTTGTCCTTGTGCCAGTTCTCACGCGCTTCCACCGGTTCAGCGTCGAAAGCACCAAATCCAAATCACCGGCAATCTGCCGGATTGTCCGGCCACTGCTCACCAGCAACCCAACCGCCTCACGGTTAAATTCCCGCATCTGCTTGATCGTCATAAAGTCCTCCTGTTGCAATTATGCTATCAAAAGCCCCTCCACTTTTACAGGGTAGGTCCATTCCAAAACGGCCTCCATCCCTGGAGACACAACGGATCCATTCGTTACATCGGTCCCTATTGGATGCAGACCACCCCGTAACTGGGGTCGTTATTCCATGCCGATTCACAATGATGAACTTAACGAAGTGTTTGATCGGACGCTTTCTATCGCCGCGCCACCTCCAGACGCTTGTTTAAAACGACGGGGCGATGATTAGGGATGCAGGTCGCCATTCATTGTTGACAACCACTTCCAATTGTAGTGTCTTACATAAAATCCAAACCTGTATGATAGGTATGTAATGAACACCGCTGAAAACAAAACCACACTATCCGACACAGACGGCAGTCTCGTCTCGCGGGCGATGAAGGCGATCAGCGACCATATTCGTGACCAGCAGCTCAAATTGGGCTTTCCCATCCCCAGTGAAGCTGCGTTTGCACTTGAAATAGGTGTGTCACGCGCCGTTGTCCGCGAGGCGTTTCGGTCTTTGGCGGCTGTGGGTGTGATTGAAATTGGTAACGGTCGCCGCGCCCGTGTTGGCGGCATTGATGAAACGGTTTTACCCATCATTCTCAACCATGCCGTGCTGACGGATCAGGTTTCCATTCAACAAATTTATGATGTGCGCCGCACTGTTGAAATGCGCACCGTAACACTGGCCGCCTTGCGCCGGACACCCGAAGAGTCGTTGGAGATTTCGCGTCTGGCGATGGCGATGGACCGAGATTTTGCCAATCCCCCTGTCGTGAAAGAGCATGACATTGCGTTCCATGAAGCCATTTCGCGGGCATCAAAGAATCCATTGTTTTCTTTGCTCGTAAGCTCGTTCCGGGTGGTGACCCAGCAGACCTGGCATATTGCCTGGAACAGTCGTCCGTCTGATGTAGAGCGCCGGGACTCCATGGCCTGTCACATGCGGATTGCTGATGCCATTGCGCGTCAAGACACCAAGGATGCTGCCGCCTTCATGGCTGAGCATTTCGACAATTCGGTGAAAGCCTTGCTTGCGGCAGGGGTGACATAGCAGCCCATGAAAATCACCAGCCTCGAAACCATCCGCATCGCTGAATTCGGCAATCTCTTGTGGTTGCGCATTCATACCGATGAAGG
>JAYUQS010000008.1:0-17423 GCA_043756645.1 Hyphomicrobiales bacterium
GTTCTTCGGCTTCCGGGTGGGTCTTGTGGTATGCCTCCTTTCACTACGGGAAGGACGCCCCACGGTTTTGCTCCGCTCAGGTCCGATGGCTTGAGCGAAACAGAGGAAACCGTGATCAGCGGCAGGGCGGCGGTCAATGCGGGTGCAGAGCCCAAGGGGACCTGCCAAACGTGAAACCACAGGGCATCATAAATCCTGCCTCGTGTGAGCGCTGCAAGGCGCTATACCCGCGACGTTAAATCTACGTCGCTTTTTGCGTCGAGCAGCGCTCACGCTTCCCTAGTTTCTCGGGGTGAGAGAGACAAAGGCCGACGATCCGGCCCCACAAAGCCAGCGTCGCATCCTCTAGCGCGACTTGTCGCGCGGGCGAGGCCCCTAGCAATCGCTCGCGATTGCGGAAGGGCCACCTGAGTGCTAACAGCCCTCAAACCAAAACAGGATTACCCATAGATGTCTGTCGATTCTGCCACTGTGCGCCGTGTGGCGCGGCTTGCGCGCCTTAAAGTTTCTGAAGAAGACGTGCCGCGTTTGGGCAACGAACTGAATGCCATTCTTGCCTTCGTTGAGCAATTGAACGAGGTCAATGTCGACGGCGTGGAGCCGATGACCAGTGTGGTCGAATTCAACATGCGCATGCGCGATGACGTTGTCACTGACGGCGGCTATGCCCGCGACGTGACGAAAAATGCGCCAGCATCGGAAGATGAATTCTTCATGGTGCCGAAGGTGGTGGAGTAACCGACATGACAAACCTCACCTCCCTCACCATCGCCGAAGCCTCGGCCAAACTGGCGGCCAGAGAATTCTCCGCCGTCGAACTGACCGACGCCTATATCTCGGCCATCGAAAAAGCCCGCACGCTGAACGCCTTCATCGTCGAGACCCCAGAGCAAGCCCGTGCCATGGCGAAAGCTTCTGACGCGCGCATCGCTAAGGGCGAGGCGGGCGCGCTCGAAGGCATTCCGCTGGGCATCAAGGATTTATTCGCCACCAAGGGCGTGCACACGCAAGCTTGCAGCCACATCTTGGACGGCTTCAAGCCTGTTTATGAATCGACCGTGTCGGACAATTTGTTCCGCGAGGGTGCCGTGATGTTGGGCAAGCTCAACATGGATGAATTCGCCATGGGTTCGTCGAATGAGACCAGTTACTATGGCCCCGTGGTGAACCCTTGGCGGCGGAATGGCTCAAACCAAGCTTTGGTTCCCGGCGGCTCGTCTGGTGGTTCAGCCTCAGCAGTTGCTGCGCATATTTGTGCAGCGGCGACGGCCACTGACACCGGCGGCTCCATCCGCCAGCCTGCGGCCTTCACTGGAACAGTTGGGATTAAGCCCACCTATGGCCGCTGTTCGCGCTGGGGCATTGTGGCCTTTGCGTCATCATTGGATCAAGCGGGTCCCATCGCACGGGACGTGCGTGATGCTGCCATCATGATGAAAGTGATGGCCAGTGTTGATTTGAAAGATTCGACTTCTGTTGATGTGCCGGTGCCGGATTATGAAAAGGTGCTGGGCAAATCGATCAAAGGTCTGCGCATAGGCATTCCCAAAGAATATCGGCCTGATGGCTTGTCGTCGGAGATCAATGCGTTGTGGGACAAGGGTGCGCAGTGGTTGAAAGAGCAGGGCGCTGAGATTGTCGAAATTTCGCTGCCCCACACCAAATATGCGTTGCCCGCCTATTACATTGTGGCACCCGCCGAAGCGTCTTCCAACTTGGCGCGTTACGATGGTGTGCGTTATGGGTTGCGCGTGCCGGGCGGCGATTTGACGGAGACTTACGAAAACACCCGTGCCGCTGGCTTTGGCCGCGAAGTGCAGCGCCGGATTTTGATCGGCACCTATGTGCTTTCGGCTGGTTATTACGACGCCTATTATGTCCGTGCGCAAAAAGTCCGCACCTTGATCAAGCGGGATTTCGACGAGGCTTGGGCCAAGTGCGATGTGGTGTTGACGCCTGCGACACCGTCACCAGCTTTCGCACCCGGCGAAATTACCGACCCGTTGCAGATGTATTTGAACGACGTGTTCACGGTGACGGTGAATATGGCGGGATTGCCTGGTATTGCTGTACCTGCCGGGTTGTCGTCGGATGGCCTGCCACTTGGATTGCAGCTGATCGGCAAGCCGTTTGACGAGGAAACCCTGTTCCAGACGGCGTTTGCGATTGAGCAAGCTGCGGGCAAATATGTGGCGCCCCAGTGGTGGTAGGAGTCTGACTGACGCGTTAACCGTAATGGTAAAGTTTTACTTAATTTGACTCATTCTGGCACAGGGGGACTCTTTACGTCGGCACATTCCTGATTTACCTTTCATTAACACTTGCGGCGAGGACACGGCGAAAAGCTGGCCAACCTGAAAGTGTGAACGAGTGTGTTGTGTCAGGAGTAGGTTATGAAGCATTGGATCGGGGCAGCGGCGTTGGTTGTAGCGTCAATGATGTCCAGCATGAATGCTTCGGCCGCAAATGCGTCGTTCGCACCTGAGTTCGGCAGATCACTTCCACCGATTGGATTTGTAAAATTCTGCGTGGCCAACCCGGGTGAATGCAAAAATGTCGGCCGCCGCGTCAAGCGCGTCGAGGCTTCAGCGCAAGTCTGGAATACGCTGAACAAGCTCAATGCCCGCATCAATCTGGACGTGGAGCCGATGAGCGATGATGAGCTTTATGGCGTTCCGGAATACTGGACCTATCCGGTATCAGCCGGCGATTGCGAAGACTACTTGTTGCTGAAAAAGCGCGAGTTGGAGCAAATGGGATTTGACGCCGGTGTCTTGTTGATCACCGTTGTTCTTGATGAGAAAAATGAAGGCCATGCAGTTTTGACTGTGGCGACAGAAAGCGGTGACTATGTTCTGGACAACCGCCGTAACGACATTCTGTTGTGGAAAGACACTGGTTACACGTTCTTAAAGCGTCAATCACAGCAAGACCCGCGGGCATGGGTGGCTTTGACCAATGGCAAATTGCCAAGCGTTAAAACCGCAGGCAATTAATCAGCAGCAGCTTTCTGGATGGCGTCAACCAGTGCCGCTACAGGCTGCGCACCCGCCATGCCGTATTTGCGATTGAGGATAAAAGTAGGCACGCCGGTCACGCCGATGTTTGTGGCCATGCGGGCCTCTTCCATCACGTCGGCCTTATCAGCGTCGGTGGCCAGTAAATTGGCAATGTCTTCGCCATGCAAACCATTGACGGAAGCGATCGTTCTTAAAACCTCGATGTCGCTGATGTCCTGGCCCCAACTCCAATAGGCCATGAAGAGTGCTTCCATAACGGTGCGTTGAACGCCGGAAACTTGCGCCCAGCGTGACAGGCGATGTGCATTCAGTGTGTTGGGTGTGCGGGTGATTTTGTCAAAGGCATAGGGAACGCCATCTTCTTTGCCCGCCGCGATCAATGGGTCGTGGATGGATTTCAGCCGCTCTGCGCCAAATTTGTTGAGCATATAGGTGTGACGGTCCATGCCCTCAGCCGGTATTGTGGAGTCCAGAAAGAAAGGGCGATAAGTGACTTCCGCTTCAATGTCTGGCAGCGAGGCCAAGGCTTTGTCCAGACGGCGCTTGCCGAGAAAGCACCAAGGGCAGATGACATCTGAAACAACGTCGATAACAACCTTCGCCATTATTGGACGCGCCACAGTGTTGTCGCCTCAAAACCTGGCAGGGGTTGTTTGTCAGGTCGGCCAATATAATTCCAACGCGCCACCCATTGCCCGCCGGGGAAGTAAAATGGCACATGATAGTGGCCCGCCACCAACATGCGGTCCGTCGCGCGAACGGCGGACTCAAAGCTTGGGCGGTCGGTGGCTTTCAGAATGGCTTCAATCGCAGCATCAATTTTGGGATCGGCAATGCCCGCATAGTTGCGGGTGCCTTCCTTGGTTCTGCCGTCAGAACCGTAATAAAGTTTCTGCTCATTGCCGGGGGACAGTGAGTTGAACAATGTCATGGGGATCATGTCGTAATCATAGGTTTTTTGCAGCGACGAGAATTGTGCCGCATCAACCACTTTGACCTCAGCGTCGATGCCAATGAGTTGCAATGTACGCTGATAGTGCAGGGCCACAGGTTCAAGATCGGCGGTGTTCAAAGTGATGGTGAAGCTGAATTGCTTGCCGTCCTTGTCAAGCAATTTGCCGTCTTGGACCTTCCAACCGGCTTCGCCCAAAAGACCGACGACCTTGCGGAGAACTCTGCGGTCCTTGCCGGTACCGTCACTGACTGGAATTTGGTAGCTGCCGTCCAAATAGTCGGCACGCAAACCGTCGCTGCCGATAATTGCAATTTCAGCAGCGTCAGCGGGAATGCCTTTCGAGCTTAATGCGGAGCCAGAGAAAAAGCCGTGAATGCGCTTGTAAGCATTGTCATAGAGATTGGCATTGGCCCATTCAAAGTCAAAAGCCATGGCAATGGCTTCTCGCACTTTCACGTCTTCGAATATTTTGCGGCGGGTGTTGAAAGCAAAACCGGCGGCGGGCGCAGGTGAACGTTGTTCGATAAATTCTTTGACAATTTTGCCTTCGGTGACAGCTGCAAAGTCGTAAGCCTTGGTCCAGCGGGCGGGTTCAGGTTCAATGCGCACGTCGGCATCACCTTTTTTGAAAGCCTCGAAGGCGGCATTGGCGTCGCGGTAATAGTCGAAGCGCACAGTTTCAAAATTCCATAGGCCCTTGGTGATAGGTAAACCCTGGCCCCAATAATTGGGATTTTTCTTGTAGGTCACAGCCTCATCGGGTTTGGCAGTTTCGATGATGTAGGGGCCGGAGCCAATGATAGGGTTTAAGGTGACTTCATCAAAATTGCGGCCTTCCCAGCTTTTCTTTGAAAGGATGGGCATCACGCCGAGGATAAGCGGCAATTCACGGTCGCCTGCTTCTTGCTTGAACGTGATGGTTTGCGGATCCGGCGTTTCCATCGATTTCACTTTGCCGTAGTTGTTTTTGAAGTTCGGACGGCCCTTGTCGCGGAGCGTTTCAACTGTGAAAACGACATCCGCAGAAGTGACAGCTGTGCCATCGGAAAACTTGGCTTCGGGGCGGATTTTGAAGGTGAAGGTTTGGCGGTCGTCGGACACGTCAATGCTTTCAGCTAACAATCCATAGAGCGAAAAGGGTTCGTCCCAATTGCGGCCCATTAGACTTTCAAACACGTAGGTGCGAATGCCATTGGCTGCGTTGCCTTTGACGATAAAGGGATTGAGCGAGTCAAAGCTTCCGGTAATGGCTTGGCGCAATTGCCCGCCTTGCGGCGCATCCGGGTTGACATAGGGGAGATTTTTTAAATCGGGTGGCAAACCCGGTTCGCCTTGCATCGCGAAACCGTGCTTCGGTGCGGCAAAAGCCAATGAGGTGGAGAGCAGCAATGCGGTTGCGATAAGAAAAGATCGACGAATCATGGGTGACTCCTGGGTTTCGCCGATCTTATTGGTTTTAAGCTTAGAGTGAAACTTTACCTGATCATAATATTGGTAAACTGCCAAGGATCCTTTTTATCGAGTTTTTCATCAAAGAAGCTGACGCGTTGTTGCAGTGGTGTCCAATCCGTATAGGTGCCGCCGAGTTTACCGAGATAGGGTCGTTGCACTTCGAGGCAGCGCACGTGGTCCATTTCATCGGTTTCAACAATGCCGCAATTGGGATTTTCAATTGCCCAGACGATGCCAGCTAAAACGGCTGACGTCACCTGCATGCCTGTCGCATTTTGATAGGGGGCCAAAGCGCGGGCTTCGTCGATGGTGAGTTTCGAGCCATACCAATAGGCGTTTTTTTTATGGCCGTACATCAACACCCCAAGCTCGTCACCGCCATCGGCGATTTCGTCTTCGGTCAAAACATGTTGCTGGGATTGGCGCTTGCCGCCAGCGCCCAGTAATTCATGCCATGACAAAATAGCATCGTTGCAAGGGTGATAAGCGTAGTGGCAGGTGGGGCGGTAGGCGATTTTGTTGCCGGACTTCACGGTGAAGTAATCGGAAATAGAGATTGCCTCATTGTGGGTGACTAGAAAGCCGAAGTGTTCGCCGACAGTTGGTGTCCACGTCAAAACACGGGTGTCAGCACCGGGGCGTTCTAAATAAATGGCTGCCCTCGAACCATGTTTGTGACGGCGACCTTCGGGAGGCAGTTTCTTTTCATGGCTACCCCAACCCAATTCAGCAGGCTGCAAGCCTTCCGACACAAAGCCATCGACTGACCACGTGTTAAGGAAAGTATCGACAGGTTTTTGTTTCTTGATGCGTTGCGTATCGCGCTCAGCAATGTGAATGCCTTTGACGCCAACCTTTTTCATTAGTTTAGCCCAGCCATCCCGTGACTTTGGCGTGTCATATTTGATTTTGAGGTCAGTTGCGATCTTCAGCAATGCATCTTTTACGAACCACGAGACCATACCGGGGTTTGCGCCACAGCAGGACACGGCGGTTGTTCCAATGCCTAATTCTGTTTTTAGCCGCAACAATTTCTCGCGCATGGCATAATTGGTACGATCGGCGTTGGTAAGGTTTTTGTTGTAGTAGAAACCGGGCCAAGGTTCGATCACTGTGTCCAAGCACAAAGCACCCGTCGCACGCGCCAAGCGGATGATGTCCATTGCATCCACATCAACTGTCAGGTTGACGATGAATGCTGGGCCGGGGCTTGCCGTGAGTAATGGCTTCAGCAGTTTTTTATAGTTTGTTCGGGTGATGGCAGATTGAACGAAGGTGATGCCTTCCTTTTCGGCTATCCATTTGTTTTCATCTGAAGGATCAATGATCGTGATCTTCGATTTATCACAAGCGATGTGTCGCAAGATCAACGGTAACGAACCGCGACCAATTGAACCGAAACCCAACATGACGATGGGGCCGTTCCAAGTGGCATGAATGGGGTGAGAAGTCATGGTTTGGCGTCTCCTTCTGTGGCGTCAAACGAAAGCGCGGCTCCTACAGGGCAAATGCGCTTGATGTAAAGTGTTTTTCACAGTGCCAGTGCACCATTCAGTCGGCCAAAGGCGTTACCATCTGATAGCGGGTTCCGTTAGAAGATACAAACACAACGCCAATTTTGTTTGAAAACATGTCGTAGCAAGACCAGTGTTCAGACGGCGGCCATTGTGAACAATACTTGTCACCTTCAACACGCCAAAATCCTTGCGACAAGGCTTGTGTTAAAACATCAATCGTAAATGTTGCACCGGAGGACTGGAAAACCTGTTCGATTGTGCGTTCATTTTCTGTTGATGTGAGTGTGACGTTATTCAGCGCAACTGCTATTGCTGCGCCATCCAACTTGTTCTCGGCGGCGGTAACGGGCTGGATCAGAAGTATCGTCAAAATTAAAAATAAAGCCAATTTCATAGTGAAAACAAAGCCGCAAATCGTATTCAAGACAAGTCTGTTTCCAACACACTATTGTGATCTGTATGAAGACCCAATCCGATTCGCTTGAGTAGAGAACCTATGGCAAAAGCCCCACATGATTTATTCGGCGATGTGCCGCAACCCAAGCCAGAGTCTAAACCAGCAGCAAAGGCTCCCCCGAAGTATAAAGGCGAAGACAGCTATACAGCAGATGATATCTCGGTGCTTGAGGGTTTGGAGCCGGTGCGCCGCCGCCCGGGCATGTATATTGGCGGTACAGATGAGAAAGCATTGCATCATCTGTTTGCAGAAATCATCGACAACTCAATGGACGAGGCTGTTGCAGGACATGCCACACGCATTGAAGTTGAATATCAGGCTGATGGCTATTTGTGTGTGACAGATAATGGCCGCGGTATTCCTGTGGATGAACACAAAAAGTTCAAAGGCAAGTCCGCGTTGGAAGTGATTTTGACGACGCTGCACGCTGGCGGCAAATTTGACTCGAAAGTTTATGAAACATCTGGCGGCTTGCACGGCGTTGGCGCTTCGGTGGTGAATGCGCTTTCTGAGCACATGATTGTTGAGGTGGCACGGGGCCAACAGTTGTATCGGCAAGAATTCCGGCGCGGGGCAGCGCAAGGGCCAGTTGTGAACTTGGGCAAGGTTTCAGGACGGCGCGGTACAACGGTTAAATTCATTCCCGATCCGCAGATTTTCGGGAAGGGCAACACAGCGTTTAATGCGGCGCGGCTCTATAAAATGTCGCGTTCTAAGTCATATTTGTTTGGTGGTGTTGAAATCCGGTGGACTTGCGCACCGCAGTTTATCAAAGACAAAGACACACCGGAAACAGCAGTGTTCCATTTCCCCGGCGGCTTGAAGGATTACCTGGAAGAGCGTTTGGAAGGTCGTACCCGCGTTGTGGATGAGGCATTTTTCGGCAAGGTTGAAAAAGAAGGCGGCCATGGCTCGGTTGAATGGGCAGTGGCTTGGTTCGGCGGAGAAGATGGCTTCATGTCGTCTTACTGCAATACTATTCCCACTGGAGATGGCGGAACGCATGAAATTGGTTTTCGCACGGCATTAACGCGGTCGCTCAAAAACTATGCCGAGATGAAAAACAACAAGCGGGCCAGCGTTGTAACAGCTGAAGACGTGATGGTGCAGTCTGGTGGCATGTTGTCGGTTTTCATCCGTGAACCGGAATTTGTGGGGCAAACGAAAGATAAGCTATCAACTGTTGAAGCGGTAAAGATAGTCGACAAAGCGGTGGGTGATCACTTTGACCATTGGCTGACGGGCCATCCGGCGCAGGCTGATCGCTTGTTGGAATGGATCATTGAGCGCGCTGAAGATCGTATTCGCCGGAGACAAGAAAAAGAAGTTGGCCGCAAGACAGCCGTTCGTAAACTGAGGTTACCCGGTAAATTGGCAGATTGTTCCGCCAATCAGTTGCAGGGGTCTGAACTGTTCATCGTTGAAGGTGATTCAGCTGGTGGTTCCGCCAAGCAAGCGCGTAATCGTGAAAACCAAGCGGTCTTGCCTTTGCGTGGTAAAATTTTGAATGTGGCCAATGCGGGCAAAGACAAGCTTGCCGGTAATCAGCAAATTGGCGACTTAACGCAAGCCTTAGGGGCCGGGACCGGTTCGTCCTATCGTGAGGAGGATTTGCGTTACGACAAAGTAATTATCATGACCGATGCTGACGTGGATGGTGCGCATATTGCGTCGTTGTTGATCACATTTTTCTATCGGCAAATGCCATTGCTGATCGACCAAGGGCATTTGTATTTGGCGGTGCCGCCGCTGTATCGTTTGTCGCAAGGAGGCAAGAACGCCTATGCCCGCAACGATCAACATAAAGATGAATTGCTGAAGAATTTCTTTGGTGGTCGCAAAACTGAAGTGGGTCGTTTTAAAGGCCTTGGTGAAATGACTGCGCCGCAGTTGAAAGAAACCACGATGGATCCATCCAAACGACTGTTGCTCCGAGTGACGTTAACTGATGCGGAACGCAATTCCACTGCACGTGTTGTTGAGCAATTAATGGGCAATAAACCGGAAGAGCGGTTTAATTTTATCAGTGAACGGGCCCAATTTGTGGAGGAAGAAGCGTTGGATGTTTAAACCAGTTCAGCCACGAGGTCATACTCCTCAGCGTCAACAATTTTGACCTTGACCATGTCGCCGACTTTCAAGTTGGTGGCGCCAGGGATGAAAACGTTGCCGTCAATTTCTGGCGCGTCCCAGGGTGAACGGGCGACAGCCTCTTCATTCTCTTCATCAATTTCGTCAACCAAGACGTTGATTTCACGTCCAATTTTACCTTGCAGAACCTCGGCTGAAATTTCTTGCTGCACTTCCATGAAGCGTTCGTAGCGCTCAGCTTTTACGGCATCAGCAATTTGCGGCAGGCCCAAATCATTCGCAGTCGCACCGGTTACCGGTTCATATTTAAAACAACCAGCGCGTTCAATGCGGGCTTCTTTCATCCATTGCAGCAAGTACTCGAAATCAGCATCAGTCTCGCCGGGGAAACCAACAATGAAAGTAGAACGGATTGCGATGTCCGGGCAAATGTTGCGCCATTTCGCTAGGCGTTCCAGCACCTTTTCTTGATTGGCAGGACGGCGCATGGATTTCAAAACGCTGGGTGAGGCGTGTTGGAATGGAATGTCGAGGTAAGGCAATATTTTGCCTTCCGCCATCAGCTCAATCACATCATCAACATGGGGGTAGGGGTAAACATAATGCATGCGCACCCAGGCACCAAGATCGCCTAATTCTTTCGCGAGATCGTAAAACTTCGCTTTGATTTGGCGGCCACGATAAGGCGATTCCGCGTATTTCACGTCGATGCCGTAGGCTGACGTATCTTGTGAAATGACCAGCAGCTCTTTCACACCCGCTTTTACCAAACGTTCTGCTTCATACAAAACCGCGGCTGCTGGGCGTGAAACCAAATCACCGCGGATCGACGGAATGATGCAGAAGGAACAGCGGTTGTTGCAGCCTTCGGAAATTTTTAAATATGCATAATGCCTTGGCGTGAGGTGCAAGCCCTGAAGTGGCACCAGGTCCATTTTCGGATCATGCAGGGGTGGCAATGCATCATGAACTGCTTTGACCACTTGCTCATATTGGTGCGGGCCGGTGATGGCCAATACTGACGGATGGGCTTTGCGAATAGCTTCGTCTTCGATGCCATAGCATCCCGTAACGATGACGCGACCGTTCTCCTCAAGGGCTTCACCAATCGCGGACAAGCTTTCGGCCTTGGCGGAATCGAGGAAGCCACAGGTATTCACAATCACCACATCAGCATCTTCATAGCCAGGTGCGATCACATAACCTTCCGCCCGAAGCTTGGTTAAGATGCGTTCGCTATCAACAAGATTTTTCGGGCAGCCCAATTGGACGAGGCCCACTTTTGGCACATGTATGGTCATGGGCGCGGGGCTTAGACTATTTGGTTAGGGAAAGAAACAACCTCTTCAGTTGCATGCATTGCAGTTGGCATTCGGCTTCGCTAGGGTTTGAACATGTTCAAGAAAATCCTGATCGCAAACCGTGGCGAGATTGCCTGCCGCGTTATCAAAACTGCCCGTAAAATGGGTATTCAAACTGTTGCCGTTTATTCGGAGGCTGATGCGCGGGCACTGCATGTGGAAATGGCGGACGAGGCTATAAACATTGGACCCGCAGCCGCTTCTGAATCCTATCTGGTCATCGAAAAAATCATCGCGGCCTGCAAGCAGTCTGGGGCTGAGGCTGTTCATCCCGGTTATGGATTTTTGTCTGAGCGTTCTGCGTTTCCTAGGGCTTTGGCGGAATCTGGTTTGGTTTTTATCGGACCGAACCCACACGCCATTGACGCGATGGGCGATAAGATTGAATCCAAAAAAGCCGCCGCCGCCGCGGGCGTATCGACGGTGCCTGGCCATATGGGCATTATTGAGAGCGTTGAAGAAGCGATAGTGATCGCAGAAGGTATTGGCTACCCCATTATGATCAAAGCCTCGGCAGGTGGCGGCGGAAAGGGGATGCGCATTGCTTTTAACGCGGTGGAATGTCGCGAAGGTTTTGGACTGGCCAAAGCTGAGGCAAAGTCGTCTTTTGGTGACGATCGTGTTTTCATCGAAAAATTCATTACCAATCCGCGCCATATTGAAATTCAAGTGCTGGGCGATAAGCATGGCAATGTGATTTATTTGGGTGAGCGCGAATGTTCGATCCAACGGCGGAACCAGAAAGTTATTGAGGAAGCGCCTTCATCCCTGTTGAGCGAAGCGACTCGAAAGAAAATGGGTGAGCAGGCTGTGGCTTTGGCCCAAGCCGTAAACTACGACAGTGCCGGCACGGTGGAGTTTGTGGCGGGGCAAGATCAAAGTTTCTATTTTCTGGAAATGAATACACGTTTGCAGGTGGAGCACCCGGTCACTGAGTTAGTGACAGGGGTCGATCTTGTCGAACAAATGATCCGGGTTGCGGCTGGTGAGAAACTGCAACTTCAACAAAAAGGCGTGAAATCGAATGGTTGGGCGGTTGAGGCGCGTATCTATGCTGAAGATCCGTATCGGAGCTTTCTGCCATCAACCGGACGGCTGGTGAAATATCGTCCGCCTGCGGAGTATTCGTCGGGCTGCATAACCGTGCGTAATGACACAGGGGTTTTTGAGGGCGGAGAAATTTCGATTTGGTATGATCCTATGATTGCCAAGCTTTGCACACACGCTCCGACTCGGATCGAGGCAATTGATGCCATGTCGCAAGCTTTGGATTCGTTTGTCATTGAGGGAATACAGCACAATATACCATTTGTGTCGGCCATAATGAAAAATCCACGTTGGCAATCAGGCGAACTTTCAACAGGATTTATTGCGGAGGAGTTTGAAGGCGGATTTCATGGCGTTGCTTTAACAGATGAGGTGCAACGCGGTTTAGCGGAAATTGCGGTGTTGCTTGATCACATCGAAAATACCCGTAAACGGAAAATTTCGGGCCAATTAAATGGCCGCAAAGTTGCGTATGCGCGTAGCCGTCATGTGCGGCTGGATAAGCAGTGGCATGAACTTGAAGTGACTGACGCAATGGATGAAGCTGCCGAAAATGCAATTTGGCAAGCAGGCCAGCATTTCGTCACCTTCAATTCTTCGACTGGTCCAATGACCGTGCAAGTCAAGACACTTGTGAATGGATATCGGTTATTGTGGCGCGGCGTATCAGTTGAGGTTCATGTGTATACAGCACGGGAGGCTGAACTGGCGCGACTTATGCCGGAAAAGAAAATTGCCGACACGTCAAAAAAACTCTTGTGCCCGATGCCCGGACTCATTGTTTCGCTCGCGGTAAAAGAAGGGCAAGAGGTGAAAGCCGGTGACACGTTAGCCGTCGTAGAAGCCATGAAAATGCAAAATGTTTTGCGGGCTGAACGGGATGTGACGATCAAAAAAATAAACACCAAAGCTGGTGACAGTCTTGGTGTTGATGCGGTTATTATGGAGTTTACTTGAGCGTTGGCGCGAAGATGAATTTAAAATTCCTTTGTAAAGCGTTGTCAAGTTGAATGCCGTCCACCGTTAAGCCCAAATCCTCAAAACTGGTGACGCCGTGCCGGGTTACGCCACAAGGAATAATCCCGTCGAAATGTGAAAGATCGGGGTTTACGTTTATAGAGATGCCATGAAATGTGACGCCTTGGCGCACCCGAATGCCAAGGGCCGCAATTTTATCTTCGCGGGTGGGGCGCGACACCCAAACGCCAACCCGGTCTTCGCGCACTTCGCCCACAACGTTAACGTCGGCAAGTGTGGCGATAATCCAGCGCTCGAGAGCGGCTACAAAGCCGCGTACATCACCGCCTCGTTTCTTTAAATCTAGCATGACATATGCCACCCGTTGGCCGGGTCCGTGATAGGTGTATTGTCCGCCCCGGCCTGTTTCGAAAACGGGGAAGCGATCCGGACTTACGAGGTCTTGCGGTTTTGCTGAAGTACCGGCAGTGTAAAGGGCAGGGTGCTCCAACACCCACACCAACTCAGATGCTTCGCCTTTTGCAATCAATGCCACCTCCGCTTCCATGCGGGTCACTGTGGCGAGATAGGGTTGCGGTACGGTCGCGATTTCCCAGCGAACGGGGTCTGCCGAAAACATGGGAGAAGTGATGTCCTGCCGGAGCGCCATAGCAGCGCTATAAGCGGGTTCGACAAGGTCCTGCAAGTGGTATAGCTTTGAGTCTATGGAAGCACTCATTGTACTTTTGGCAATCGCACTTTTGGCTGGTCCGATTTTGGCCGTTATTGCTTTGGTGAAGGTGACTTCGCTCAATCACAAAATTCAACAGTTGATGGCTGAGCTGGCAGGTCTTTCGCGTCCCGTGCCAATGCCTCATACTGCACCTGCTGCTTCGAGTGTTGCGGAGGAATCGCCGCCGCCTGCCACCAAGACAGTGTGGGCCAAGGCAGCGCGAGCTGAGACAGTGGAAGAAACTGTCACTGCGGGGGTGGTATCCAATCCTGCGGATGACCCCATCATTGCGGCTGTGCGGCCACGCAATATGGAACAAGCATTAGCTTCGCGCTGGCTGGTATGGCTGGGCGGTGCGGCTATTGGTTTGGGTGGCCTTTTGATGATCAAATATGCCCATGATAACGGATTGGTTCCGCCGATTATCCGTGTGCTGATCGGTTTGGCGACAGGTGCTGCACTTATAGTCGCTGGCGAATGGGTTCGCAAAAAACGGGGTGAAGAAGTCAAAGATTTTGTGCCCGCTGCACTTTCAGCAGCTGGTCTTGTTATCGCGTTCGGCGTTACTTACGCGGCCTATGCTTTGTATAATATTGTGGCACCTGCCGTTTGCTTCCCATTTTTGGCGGCGATTAGTTTGGGTGCATTGTGGTTGTCGCTTCGGCAAGGACAGTTGATTGCTGCGCTTGGTTTAGTCGGCGCGACTGTTACGCCAGCTTTGATTTCGACACCTCATCCGAGTGCCGCTGGATTCTTCGCCTATCTGCTCGTGATTGTTGTCGCGTCGCTGTGGTTGTTGCGCAAGGTCAATTGGTGGTGGCTGGGTTATGCGGCTTTGGCCAGTGGCACAGCTTGGGCGCTTTTGTGGATCGGCGACAAAGGTGCCAATTCCAGCTTGGCGATTGGTGTTTTTGGTTTGGCGATCGGTGCAGCGGCGCTGCTGGTGCCGCGTGGACGTGGCATACTTGATGCCAGCATGGGTTCACTATGGGATACAAAATCCATGGCACCGCCGATGGGTGTTGCTGTTGCAGGCTGTGTTGCAGGTGGTGTTGTGTTATCGGCGCTGGCAGTACAATCGGGCCATGCGACGTTGCCACTCCTCATGTTTGCATTGGGCATGGCGGCCATTGTTGTGTTTGGGTGGTTTCGCGACGGCTTGGTTGCAGCACCACTTTTGGCCGCAGCAGTTTCATTGTTCATATTGATGAGTTGGCAGGATGTTGGTTTCCATGAATGGGCTTTTGATGAGCGTGGTTTTTGGGTGACTGTTCCCGGCTTATTCGAGCCGCCGCGCTTCCGAAACGCACTGTTGTTGGCGATGGTGGCTTTCACTGGGGTTGGTTTTTTGGGTGTCTTGCGGAAACAAGAAACCAGACCTTGGGCCTTATTGGCTGCGGGAGCGGGCTTCCTGTTTTTGTTTGGTGCGTGGGGCAGGGCGGACTTCACCCTTTCCTGGCAAGTCTGGGCGTTGATTGGTTTGGCCGTTGCTGTCACGCTTGGTATTGCGCTTCAGAGTTTACTTTCAAAGACCAAACAGGCTTCATCTGCGCGCAGTGCTGAAGTTTTGGTTGGCGGCATCAGTTTGCTTTTGCTCTTCGTATTTGACCGTGCGTTTGATGGCGTTTGGCTGACCTTGGCTGTTGCCGCACTCGCTTCAGCAATTGCCTATGCAACGCGGATTATTACATTACCTCATATTGGCGCTATCGCTGCTGCAATCGCGGGGCTTGCTGCGTTGAAGCTTTTTGTGGGCCGGGAGTTTTGGGGTGAACCTGAGGGATTGCCCTTGGGCGCGCATTGGGTGCTTTATGGTTATGGCATTCCGGCTTTGCTGTTTTGGCAAGCGTCGCGGTGGCTCAATCGTGAAGGATTTGAACGTTGGAGGGTGGCCTTTGAAGGTGTCAGCCTTGGGCTTCTGGTCTCGCTGGTATCATTGGAGCTGCGTGTCATCATTGGTAGTGGTATTACCAACGAAGGTTTGGGTTTGCTGGAACTTGGCGCTCATGCCTGTGCTTGGCTCGGGGCTGCCTACGGTCTTGCTTATCGACAACAGCTTTATTCGTCTTTCGTTTCGACATGGGGTGCACGGGTTTTGCTGGCGGCTTCAACAGTCGCTTTTGTTGCGGCTTTAACGACGCGCAATCCGGCATTCACTGGCGATGCCGTTGTTGGCGGTCAGGTGTTTAATTCGCTTTGGCTGGCCTATCTCATGCCGGTACCGCTGTATGCGCTCATTGCCCGTAAACTGGATGGACTCGGCTGGGAAAAATTCCGCAACGGATTTGGTGTATTTGCGTTGCTTTTGTTGATGACCTTTGTGACTCTATTGGTGAAACGCCAATTTCAAGACGCGACACTCGATATTGAATTCCTGTCGCAGGCCGAATCTTATGCGGTTTCTTTGGCGTGGCTGGTGACTGGAATTGGAATTTTCATCGCTGGAATAAAACTCGAGCGCCAAACGATCCGATATGGCGGCTTGGCCATTTTGGTGTTGACGGTTTTGAAAGTCTTTGGCTTTGATCTTTTCGCGCTGGGGGGCTTATGGCGCATTGCCAGTGTCGTTGGCCTTGGCGTGTGTCTGGTCGGAGTGGGCTGGCTTTACACAAAATTCATCGGACCGCAGATGCGCGTTCACGAAAAATCACAAAAAGCGTGAAATGACCGTCACGCGGTTGTGAAGCTTTTGGCGCTGCAGTTGATTTCACATTCTTTAAACCGAATGGCATAACAAGATCATAGACAAGCAACTGTCTCCCTCTCCCTGCAAACAAGGAAATACAAAATGAACACAACCCGTCGCGCCTTTAACTCCGCCATGCTGGCATCCGCAGTAGCCGCTGCTGTTTCAACCGTAACTCTGATGTCAGCAACATCCGCCGTTGCGGCCTCGAAGGAAAAGTGCTTTGGCATCTCTCTAAAGGGTGCCAATGATTGCGCCGCTGGAGCAGGTACGACATGCGCAGGGACATCAACCATTGATTTCCAAGGCAATGCCTGGAAATACGTGGATAAGGGCACCTGTGTCGGCATGGAAGCCGCCGATGGCCGCAAGGGTTCGCTCGAAACTTTGACGCGCGACTTGCCAGCATAACCTCAACAATTGACAAGAACGGGCGGGGCTGCTACCAGACCGCTCGTTCAATACTCACACAGGAGTTGGATGACTGCACGCCTCGTTTTTCGCGTAGCGAAATGCGGGGCCACATAGCAGCCGTCCGTCCGGTGCCGGAATAGTTCCGGTGCACACGCTTCTGTGGCGGATTAACCGGAAAAGGAAATACCCATGGCCTCGGTACCATTTACCATGCGTCAGCTGCTTGAAGCAGGCGTGCACTTCGGACACCAAAAACATCGTTGGAACCCTAAGATGGAATCCTACATCTATGGCGTTCGCAACGGCATTCACATCATGGATCTGTCGCAAACAGTTCCACTGCTGCACAACGCATTGAACGCCATCACCGACACCGTTGCCAAGGGCGGCCGTGTATTGTTCGTGGGCACCAAGCGTTCTGCACAAGAGCAAATTGCTGTCGCTGCCCGTCAGTCAGCACAGTATTATGTGAACTCGCGCTGGTTGGGCGGCATGCTCACCAACTGGAAAACAATTTCAAACTCAATCAAGACGCTGCGCGTTCTTGATGAAGTCGTCGCCTCAAATGGCGCTGGCATCACTAAGCGCGAATTGGTCAGCAAGACCCGCGAACGCGACAAGCTGGAAAAGGCGTTGGGCGGCATCAAGGATATGGGCGGCGTTCCAGACATTTTGTTCGTGATCGACACCAACAAGGAACAGATCGCTATTCAGGAAGCCAACCGTCTGGGCA
>JAYUQS010000009.1:0-17415 GCA_043756645.1 Hyphomicrobiales bacterium
TGGCGGGTTTGGTGTCCGTGCCGAAGTATCTTTATGAAGCAGCAGCGATTGACCGGGTCTCGGCCTGGCGCAGGTTCTGGACGATTACATTCCCTTACATTCGCGGTCTTCTGATGTTGGCACTTTTGTTCCGCACCATTGAAGCCTTCAAACTGGCTGACCTTGTTATTCTTCTCACCAAAGGTGGCAATGACACGATGACGATTTCTTATCACCTCATTCGTGTGGCCAACGAGCAAAACAAGACGAGTGAAGGCGCTGCGATTTCCTATGTCATGCTTTTCATGGTGATCGTGTTGACGAATTTGTATTTGTATCTCGCGAACAGACGGAGCCAGTCCGCATGAGCACCACTCTCGAAAAACTCGGCTTCCGCAAAGCCTCAGGCGTGGGCGAGGCTGGTTGGAGTCGCACGCTGCTGGTGGCCGTTGTCTCTTTCATCTATTTCCTGCCGGTGTTGATGATCATCTTCACGGCCTTCAAACCGTCAGATCAGGCACTGTCGGTTCCTCCAACGCTGTCGCCCACATCGCTGTTTGGGTTGATACCCGAACAGTTCGTCTTTTCACCCACGCTGGAGAATTTCGGCCAAGTCTTCAACCGCGTCATGACGACGGGCGGACAACCTGAAGCCACGGGTTTTGATCGCTTCTTTTTCAACTCATTTCTGATTTCGTCGGTGTCAGTGTTTGTGGCACTGGTGATCGGCACACTGGCGTCATACGGCTTCGCGCGCTTCCCACTGAAGGGCAACGACACCTATCTCTTCATCATTCTCACAACGCGTATGCTGCCCGCCATTGTGGTCATCATTCCCATCATTTTGATGTTTCGTGTTGTCGGGCTCGCTGGCTCCTATATCGGAATCATCATGCTCTATACCGCCTTCAACTTGGCCTTTACGATCTGGATGATGAAAAGCTTTTTCGACGAACTTTCAACTGATGTGGAAGATGCTGCGCGCATTGACGGTTCAAACGAAAAGAAAGTGTTTTTCAAAATCGCCTTACCGCAAGTGGTGGCAGGCCTTGCCGCCACATTCGTGTTCGGTCTTATCCTCACCTGGAACGAGTTCTTGTTTGCATTGTTGTTGACGGGCACCGACACCCGCACCGTTCCAGTCGCCATGAACCAAGCCGTATCATCAGGCGGGCGCGGCACGGATTGGACTTTGCTTGCGGCCATCGAAACTCTTTTCCTCATCCCCGTTTTTCTCGTGACCTTCTTCCTGCAGGACCATCTGCTGCGCGGTGTCACTTTCGGCACGGTGAAAAAGTAATGTCGACAATTGATGTTCGGAAAGTCACCAAGAAATTCGGCGAATTTGTTGCTGTGCGTGATGCTGACTTGAAAGTGGATGCGGGCGAGGTCGTGTGTTTGCTCGGACCCTCAGGTTGCGGCAAAACCACGACACTGCGCATGATTGCTGGCCTCGAACGTGCCACTTCAGGCGAGGTGGTGATTGCCGGTAGAAACATGAATGAGCTGTCTCCTGAAAAGCGCGACATTGCCATGGTGTTTCAGTTCTACGCGCTTTACCCCGCGCTGACTGTGGGCCAAAATATTGCTATGCCGCTTCACTTCGAAAAACTGTCGAAAGAAGATTTGGATAAGCGCGTCATGAAGGTTGCCAAAATCCTGGCCCTGACAGACGTGCTTGATCGCTTGCCGGGCCAAGTCTCAGAAGGTGAAAAGCAGCGTGTTGCCGTAGCACGCGCCATTGTGCGTGATCCCAACTGCTTCCTGTTTGATGAACCCCTGTCACGGCTCGATGTGGAATTACGCCACTCCATGCGCGGGCAAATCAAAGAAGTCTTGTCGAACCTGTCGAAAGCCACCGTGATTGTGACGCACGACCAGTTGGAGGCCCTGACCATGGCAGACCGCATTGCCATCATGCGGGATGGCTTGATTGAGCAGGTGGGAACGCCGCATGATGTGTTTGCAAAACCCGCCAACGTGTTTGTGGCCAGCTTCATTGGCACGCCGCAAATGAATTTGGTTGAGGCCAATATCTCAGGTTTCAAACAAGGCCAGGCCAACATGGCGCTGGGCGGCCACACCCTTCAATTGACCATAAACCCGGCCGCCGCAAAATTACTAAATCCAAAAATCACATTGGGCATCAGACCACGAGCCTTCACGGCGATTGATAAACCCGCGAAGGATTCATTGACGGCGCAAGCCGAGTTGATCGAACCCATGGGGGCTGAAACGCTGATCCACGCAAGGCTGAGCAATGGCGGCGAAATCCGTGCGGTCGTGCCGCGTGACAAGCGTGTCAAAGTCGGTGAGACACTGCACCTTAAATTAGATTCCACCCAAACCCATGTGTTTGGCGAAGATGGAAAGGCTGTCAGAGCATGAGCGAGCTAGAACCACGGGGCATGTCAGCCCAATCGGCATTGCGTCTGGAGTATGCGATCATCGCCCTTGGCATTGTCGCCCTGTTGATGATTTTCCAGCCCTTCAGCATTTCGTTATTTACAATAGGCGCTATCGTTGTGGTGTTTGCGGGCCTCGTCAATAATCTGCTGCCAATGGCGCAAGCTGGTGTGCCTGCGCGATCTGTCGTGACAGTGGCCATGGTGGTGGCGATGATTTTCTGCATCGTGTTGTTGCTGTCAATCGTCGTGGCTTATCTTTATGGCGCGTTCTTTTTGAACCCACCCAACCCTGACACCGCTGCGGGAAAAGTGCAGTTAAAGGCAACGCCTTGGTACTTGCACAACTTCACGCTCAGTGTTGCAGCTGTCGGTGCTGTGTTGGCGGGACTGATCACACTGCGTGCACGCAAAAAAACCTGAGGGAACAACATGCGCCCAGATGTTTCGGTAATCGGGCTCTACATTCTGGATGTGCTAGGCCGCCCCGTGACCCGTATTCCTGACGGCGGTGGCGTGGATTTCATTGAAGAAATCCGACTTACCGTGGCAGGCACAGCAGGCGGCACAATCATCGGCACAGCTAAACTGGGATTGAAAAGCCTCGCTGTTGGGGCTGTTGGCGATGACGAAAAAGCCGATTGGGTTTTGATGACGATGCAAAAGCACGGCATTGATACGAGCGTGATGCAGCGGCTGAAAGATGTTCCAACCTCAGCTACCATTCTCAACATCCGACCCAATGGCGAACGACCAGCCTTGCATGTGCGCGGCGCGTCTGACCATTTTGATGTGACACCAGAATTATACGATACCGTGTTTTCAGCCCCCATCATTCACTTAGGCGGCACCGGGCTTCTCAAAAAACTCGATGGCCCGCAAAGCCTCACATTGTTGAAAGAAGCAAAGAAACGCGGCTGCATCGTGACTTTTGATTTGATTGCAGCCAATGCCGAGACGGCTGCGATTGTAAAACCACTACTGCCCTATATCGACTATTTCATGCCATCAATTGAAGAAGCCAAAGACATGTCAGGGCAGGGCAATGCCGCTGATTGCGCAAAATTCTATTTGGACCACGGGGCGAAATGCTGCGTGTTCACGCTGGGCGGCGATGGAGCTTATTACGCTCACAATGACGGAAGCCACATCACGTCCCCTGCTTATGAAATCGAGGTGGTCGATACCACCGGCTGTGGCGATGCTTTTGATGCGGGCTACATCACAGCTATTCATCACAAAATGGATGTCGAGACGTCATTGCGTTTTGCCCAAGCCACAGCAGGCCTGGTGGCGACAGGCCTTGGCTCTGATGCTGGCATTCAATCCTTCGAACACACCTTGCACTGCATGAAAACATGGAAAATCAAATGATGAGATTTGAAGGTCGTCGCGCCGTTGTCACAGGCGGCATGTCCGGCATTGGTGAAGCGGTTGCCAAACGCCTCGCGGCTGAAGGCGGTCAAGTTGTCATCTGGGATGTGAATGGTGGCATTAAAACCGATATCTCCGATCTTGCTTCCGTCGAAGCCGCAGTGAAGCAATCAGTCGATCAAATGGGCGGCATTGATATTCTGGTGAACAGCGCTGGCATCACCGGGCCCACCGTTCCCGTTGATGGTTTTCCAATTGATGGCTGGCTCAAAACCATAGCGGTCAATTTGAATGGCGCATTCTACACCAACCGTTCCGTCATTCCCTACATGATCGCGCAGAACTATGGACGCATTGTCAATGTGGCGTCGATTGCGGGCAAAGAGGGCAATCCCAACGCTTCCGCCTACTCCGCTTCAAAAGCCGCAGTCATTGGCTTTACAAAATCACTGGCGAAAGAATTGGCGAAAACCAATATCACCGTCAACGCCATTACACCTGCAGCCGTACGTACGCCGATCTTCGATCAAATGCCGCAAGAGCATATTGATTTCATGCTGGCGAAAATTCCAAAAGGCCGCTTCGGCACGGTGGATGAAAATGCCAGCCTCATTTGCTGGCTTGCCTCCGATGAGTGCTCGTTCTCCACAGGTGCGGTGTTCGATATTTCCGGTGGCCGCGCGACTTATTGATCTTGGGTTGAGTCCAAAAATAACAAACACCTATTACGGGAATGTATGTTTAAACCAAAATTAAAGCCCGTACAGTGATTTTAGTCCTTCGGCGCTATTACCCTGGCGTCCACCCTCGAATACGCAGTCTGGCCGCATTTCTGAGCGATTAAAACGGTATTTAATCCTCTGATAGGGTGTTAGGTTCCTACTGCGCCGTATAGCCACCATCAATCAGAATATCCTGACCGCAAATCAAATCCGACGCTGATGAGGCAAGGAACAAAATCAGGTCAGCCACTTCAATCGGCTTGCCGAAACGTGCCGCTGGAATTTTGGCTTTCATCGGATCGCCTTTTTCGGGTTGTCCCCAAACCTGTTCACCCATCGGGGTGAGAATCACAGTCGGGCAAACTGAGTTGATTTGAATGTTGTGTCGCGCCCATTCCACCGTCATCACTTTGGTGAGCATGTTGAGGCCGCCTTTGGATGCAGCGTAAGCGCCATGAGCTTCCAAACCAACAACACCAGCCTGCGAAGAAATATTGATGATCTTGCCTGCGCGGCGTTTGATCATGCCGGGGGCCAAATGTTTTGCCATCAACCAGGGTGCCCGCAGGTTGACAGCCATGGTCAAATCCCAGTCTTCAACCTTGGCGTCAATGAGCGGATCAATCAAAGCAATCCCCGCATTGTTGACCAGAATATCGATGTGACCAAAAGCAGCCAAGGCTTCCCTTGCCGCTTTCTCGGTTCCAGCAACCGTCGCCATATCAGCGCTGATTGCAACACAGCGACGGCCCTTTCCTTCGACTGCGGCTTTCACTTCCTTTAAACCATCAGCGTCACGCCCCACAGCGGCAATGTCGGCGCCCGCGTCCGCCAATACCTTGCAGGTTTCCATGCCGATGCCTTTGGTGGCTCCGGTGACAACGGCAGTTTTTCCGACGAGGCCGTGGCGCTTGTTCCAGTCAGTCATGATTGCTCCTTTTGCTGGTCTTCAGGCAATGATTACGGCTATGTTTTTTCAATGATTGATTTCAGATTTTTGAAGTTTGTAGCGAACACGTCTTGTGACACAATGCGCTCATATTTACCCTCATCCTCGGTTGCTTCATCAAATGTGGCAGTCCATTCTGCAAATGTATGATCAGTTTCCGTAACGGGGAAAAGCTTAAGTGTTGCGAGATAGTTTTTGACAGGAAAGGCCGGCTTCTCGAAATTGTAAGTGAAAGTATAATTTGCATCATCAAGTGCCAACAAGCGTTCACGAATATGCCCGCCGTCGTGCAGATGAAATGAACGCACGCAGCCCACGGTATCCGCATCCAAACCATCTTCAATCGTGGAACGCGCCACTGCGGGTGCCCAATTTGGCAATCCGTTGAAGTCACGCACCAAACCCCACACGGTTTCCACCGGGGCTTTTAAAACAATCGAGGCATAAGCTCGGGCCATGGTTTTTTCCTCAGAATGATATGCGCTTGAAGGCGCGGGTTTGTTCGGTCAGCGCAATCTCAACCGGCAAGCGCTCCATCGAACTCGCGCCGTAAAAACCGTGAATACCTTCAGTGTTTTTCATAATGTAAGATGCATCATCAGGCGAAGAAATCGGACCGCCGTGGCACAGTACGATTATGTCTTTCCGCACTTTCCGCGCGGCTTCCGCCCAATCGTGAATGAGAGCAGGACAATCTTCCAGCTTCAAAGCTGTTTCAGCCCCGATTGCGCCGCCAGTTGTGAGGCCCATGTGAGCGACAATCACATCAGCCCCCCTTTTGGTCATGGCGGCAGCTTCATCGGCGTTGAACACATAAGGTGTGGTCAGCATCTCCTTGGCCCGTGCCTTGGCGATGAGATCAATCTCATGGCCATAGCCCATTCCGGTTTCTTCGAGGTTTTTGCGGAAGGTGCCGTCGATCAAACCGACAGTCGGGAAATTTTGAATCCCGGAAAATCCCATGGCTTTAAGTTCATCAAGCAGGTGATCCGTGAGCATGAAGGGGTCAGTGCCGTTCACACCCGCCACCACAGGCGTGCGTTTTACAACTGGCAAAACTTCTTTGGCCATGTCTTTGACGATATCATTGGCATTGCCATAAGCCAGCAAGCCTGCAAGTGAGCCGCGCCCTGCCATGCGGTAGCGGCCGGAATTGTAGATGACGATAAGGTCAATGCCGCCGTCTTCCTCGCACTTGGCAGAAAGCCCAGTGCCAGCCCCACCACCAACAATCGGTTGTTTGGCCGCAATCATGCGGTTGAATTTTTCCAGAATGTCTTTGCGTTCAATGCGGGGCATAAGGTTTCATTTCCTCAAAGGCTGCAACGGCTGCTCCGGCAAATACGTCGTCATTGATGTGGGCATCAACTTCGATAAGTTGCCGATGTGGCGCAAGCTGCCACCCCATGCGAATGGCGTCAAACAGTGCTTTATCAGCATCAGGATCATGAAATACTTGTCCCTCCGCATCAATTGCGGACACGCCTTTCAACGGGAGCAAAAATCGCACGGGCCCCCGCATTTGGTTGAGGCGCGAGACGATGAATGTTCCGATGGTCCGGTTTTCTTCCGGCGTTGTGCGCATCAAAGTGACATAGGCGTTATGAACCAGAAATCTGCGATCTGAATATTTTAGCGGCACTGCTTCGCGTGGGCCAAAGTTCACCATATCACAAGCACCAACTGACCCGACATAAGGAATAGGATTTCGGATGAAGACGTTGAAACGATCATCAGTACACGGAAGGATTCCTCCACATACATAATCAGCAACCTCCGTGGTTGTGATGTCAAACACGGCTTCAAAATAACCTGATTCCGCAAGCTTCTCGAAACTTTGACCGCCTGTGCCGGTGGCGTGAAACACAAAGCTTTCGCACGCAGGTTCAATTCGCTTTCGGATCTGTGTGATGCACTTGGTTGTAACCCCAAACATTGTCATGCCAACGGCGTGTTTGCCTCTCGATTCCATCGGCACCGCGTGTTGAACCATGCCCACCACAGCATAGGCGGCATTGGCAATGACCCGTCGTGAGATGAGGTTTAATCCGGCGATATCGACAACCGAATGCATCATGCAAATATCAGTAGGTCCGACAAAGCCTGCAACATTGCCAGAAGCCAAAGTTGACAGCATCAGTTTTGGCAGGCCTATAGGCAGCGCCCGCATCGCCTCTGTTACAATCGCAGTATTTCCCGAACCACCAAGCCCCAACACAGCAGCGATGTCCTTCCGCTGCGGTAACCAAATCGACAAGGCCGCTGCCATTGCCGACACAGCTTCACCACGATCGGTTTTGCCGAGTACTGCCGTCGATCCCTGCGGGTGTGCCGCTGCAATTGTAACGGCTGAAACATCAGCTTCATGAGAATGCGCCGTTGTTGAGACATCAACCAACAGCGTTTCAACTCCGGCCGCCCGCAGGCAAGCCACAGTAAAGTCCAGTTCATCGCCCTTGGTATCACAAGTGCCGATGACGTAGACTTTGTTCACGATGTTGCACTTGAAGCTGTCGAAGGGACCTCATCCATCTTGCGCTGCACGCAATCCATCTTCTCCACTTTCGTGGAGAAGGGACTGCAATAAACTACGTGTCCCTTCTCCATTGCAAATGGAGAAGGTGGATCGCGCCATGGCGCGAGACGGATGTGGTCCTTTCTCACTTCGCTGCCATACCCTTTTTCATGTGCTTCAAACCGAACTTATAAACCTCTTCCTTGTTCGGGAAAAAATCCCGCCACACCCGTGTTGCTGCTGCAACAGCAGGGATCGAACGGCCAAAAGACTCTATCGTCATCCAGCCATCATATTTGGCTGCCTTCAAAGCCTTGTAGGTTTCTGCCAGCGGCACATGGCCCTTGCCCGGCGTGCCACGATCATTCTCTGAGATGTGAACATGGATCAAATGGCGCTTGATGGTTTTGATGGCACCGACCGGATCCTTCTCTTCGATATTGGAATGAAAGGTATCATACATCGCCTTCACATGCGGGTGGTTCAGTTCATCAAGATAGTCCGCCAATTGTGCCATCGTGTTGAACAAGTAGCATTCAAAGCGGTTGAGTGCCTCGACGGCAAGGCGCAGGTCTTTTTTTGCCGCGTGGTCTCCCGCAGCGTTGTGAAAGCTCAAGGCGAATTTGCGCTCAGCAGCTGTTGCCCCATAGCCGGTGAAGGCACCAATTTCGGAATGCATGGGGCCAGCGAGAATGGTACTGCCCAAAGCCGCCGTACAATCCAGCGCCCATTTGGCTCGGTCCAATGCGGCTTTGCGTTCGGCCTTGTCGCGTGACAGGGAGTTGTGACCGGCCCCCAATACACTGACTGTTGTGACGCCGAGATTTAGTTTCTGCAGATGATCTCCCAATCTGGCGTAATGTGCGGGTGTGCCTTCAAAAATCGGAATTTCAACACCATCATAACCGGCCTTTTTCAAAGCTTTGAAAATTGGCACATGCTCTTCTGTCACATGGCCGGTCCAGAGCAATAAATTGAAACCAAATTTCATCTGCATTCCTCCAACTGTTATAACAGTCTTGCAAAATCAGAATGATGTCAATTGCCGGTGTTGAAGAGGACATCGTCATCAACACGTCAATGCAAGCCGTGTCTGGCTTAAACCACGGCTTCTTCGCCACGCTCGGCCAGTCTGGCGCGTTCTTTCATGGCGAGAGTGGCTGCTTCTTCACGGCGCTTCAACAGTTCGTAAATCACCGCCCCCGTCAGTGACAGCGCAATGATGATGACTGCAAGTGCAGACAATGCTGGCGTGGTACCCTGCCGGGTTTCACCCGCTAAAACAGTCACCAATGTTTTGTCAGCCAGAATGGCGAAGGTGGTGGTGTTGTAGTTTTCGAAGGATGATAGAAATCCAATGGTTGCAGCTGAAAACAAAGCCGGGCGCAAAAACGGCAACAGAATGTGCCAGAACACTTGCGGATAGGTCGCACCCAAATCCAATGCGGCCTCCTCTTGCGCACGGTCAAAGCGGCTGAGGCGCGCCATGATCAGCAACATGCAGTAAGCCGATACGAAAGACGCTTGCCCAAGGATGGAGAGGATGATGCCCTTGTAGAAATTGGCCTTGGTGAAATCGGTAATACCAAACATGTCTTTCCAGAAAATCACGGTGGAAATACCGATGATGATGCCGGGGGTGAGCAATGGCGACACCGTGACGAGATAGAACATGCCGCGCGCACGGTGATAAACCTGGTTCATCAATATCGATCCGGCCAAGCCGATGGGCACCGAAATGATCACGACGCCAAAGCCGATAATAATCGAGTTGCGCAAGCCTTCCATCATCTGACGGTGGTTCCAAAGTTTGTCAAACCACTCCAAGGTGAAGCCTTCGAATGGCACCACTTGCGGATAATTCGATGTGTTGAAAGCTGTGATGCTCATCGCCACAAGGGGGCCGAACAAATAAATCATGAAAATGGTCAGATAGAAGGCGAACATCCATTTGCGAAAACTGTCAGCGGTCATCGTATCGCCTCACCCAGTTTCACTTTGAACATGCGCAGCATGAACATGACGATGATGATGCAAGCGATGAGCAATATGAATGCATAGGCGGAACCGCGCGACCAGTTAAAGCTGGTGTTGAAGAATTCATAAACGGTTGATGTGAACCACAATGTGCGTGGGCCCCCCAACAATTGCGGTGCGGCCAGCGAACCCGCTGCCAACATAAACACCATGGTGCAGCCAGAGGCGATGCCGGGTTTGGCGTAAGGGATCACAACGTCGCGATGGATTTTCCACCAGGGTGCGCCCAGATCACGGGCCGCTTCAATTTGATTTTTGTCGAGACTTTCAATGGCGTTGTAGAGCGGGAACATCATGATCAACAAGTTGGCGTAACTTAAACCCACCCACATGCCCGTGTTGTGCAACAGAAAATCAAACTTGTTGTCATTGGTGATGAGGCCCATTGATATCAAACTGGAATTGATCAAGCCATTGCTGGCCAAGATGAGTTTAATGGCGAATGAGCGCAAAATTTCATTGACCCAATAAGGGACGATCAAGGCGAGCAACAACAACCTTACTTTTTGTGCGGCACCCGATTGCGCCATGTAATAGGCTAGGGGATAGCAAATGATGAGGTTCAGAATCGTGACGCCGACCGATACATAAATCGAATACCAGAAGGCCTGCATATGCGTCCAATTCCAGTCCTTCAAACGCGGGTCATAAAAGAAGGAGGTGTAATTGGCGATGGTGACAATATCCTCAGGCCCACCGCGCTTGGCGGATGGTAATTTCGGATGAAAACTTTCAACCGCCATATAGAGATAAGGCAATACAATGAGGAACAATGTCCAGAAGGCCACGAGACCAATAAATGTAACGCCCAACACTGTGCCGTTGCGCTCCCAATAGCTTTTGTGTGTGGGGTCGTGGGACACCTGCGATTCACGTTTCGCCATCCACCAAAAGGCCAGAATGACAACAAGTGGAATCAGGAAAACAAAAGCGCGGCTACTCACGGGCCATGTTCCCTTCCGGGAGGATGATCCCTAAGTCAGCGTCATAATGGACTTCAGCCGATTCACCCTGGGTTGGAATTTTAGCGCCCCCATGGCGACCCACGGTGAGGGTAATATTTTTTTTACCTGCACCTTTCAAGAATACGTGAGTCATGTTGCCTTCGAAGGCCACGTTTTGGACGGATGATGAGAATGAGGTATTGGTGGTGCCTTTGCCGAGTTTCAAAGACTCAGGCCTTACAAACAGTGTGGCTTTGTCGCCAAGCTTCAAGCCTTGAAGATTACGTCCGGCAAGAGGTCCGAAGGCGGTGTCGAGAATGGTGTCGGTTTTCGAAACCTTGCTCACGGTGCCTGCAAAAGGATTGTTCTCACCTACGAAGGACGCAACAAAAGCTGTCTCTGGTTGGTCGTAAACCGTTTTGCCATCAGCCACCTGTTCAATCACGCCGTCGCTCATCACGGCGATGCGATCCGACATGGTCAAGGCTTCGCCTTGGTCGTGGGTGATGTAGATAAAGGTGATGCCGACGCGTTGTTGAATGGCACGAAGTTCATTGCGCATGTGTTGGCGCAGTTTGAGATCGAGGGCCGACAGTGGCTCGTCCAGCAACAGTACTTTGGGTTCCACTGCAAGCGCACGGGCAATGGCAACGCGTTGCTTTTGCCCGCCTGAGAGTTCGCTGACAAGTTTATCGCCTTGGCCATTGAGCGCGATAAGGTCCAAAAGTTCACCGGCCTTTTTACGGCGCTCGGCCTTGTCGACTCCGCGCACACGCAAGCCATAGGTGATGTTGTCGGAAACTGTCATCAACGGGAAAAGTGCGAGGTTTTGGAATATCAGTGCGGTTGGACGTTTATTTGCACCAATGCCGGTCATGTCTTGGCCACCAATTTTGACTCGGCCGGCAGACGGATCGAGAAAGCCTGATACAGTGCGCAGGATTGTGGTTTTGCCGCAGCCTGACGGTCCAAGGAACGAGAAGAACTCGCCACCCCGAATATTTAGGTTGGCATTATCAACAGCTGTGAAATTGCCGAAGCGTACCGTGATGCCTTCAAGTTCAACGCCTGCACTCATCCCGCCCTACCCTTTATCATTTGACTGATTGTCTCTCGATTGCTTGCGAAGTGCAAGAGCAGATGACAGGCCAGACCTCAGCTTTAAAAAAGACCAGCCCCGCCGAAGCGGGGCTGATGCAAAAGTTTTGAACCTGACCTTCTTTAACAAACACAACCACCGTATCCGTCACCCCGGCGAAGGCCGGGGCTAGGATTGAGGTTTATTGCGTATATCCAAGCCTCGTCCCGACCTACGCCGGGATGACGGTTCATTATTTAGATCAATCAAAATCGATCTCCGTCTATCAGATTACCAGCAGCTTAAGCAGCTTTGAACTTGTCAGCATATTGGCTGCGGATTTCAGCATACCAGGTTGGTTCTGCTGGCCATGGCCAGAGGTTCTTCAAAGCGTCGCCAGGGTAAGCTTCCTGGAAGTTCTTCTTGAAGATGTCCGAGGTCAAGGCATCAGCACCGGTTACAACTGGATTATAGCCCGAACCTTCAGCCACCTTGGCTGACACTTCTGGTGTCATCAGGTAGTTCAAGAAAGCATAAGATTGGTCAACGTTTTTGGCAACCTTGATCAATGAAATACCATCAAGCCACACGATAGCGCCTTCCTTGGGAGCCGTGTAGTTGACGGGCTTGCCATCTTTCTTGAGGGACAGTGCCGGACCATCCCAGGTCTGGCCGATCCACACATCATTTTCCATGAGGCCCGACTTGGTGTTGTCGGCTGAATCCCAGAACTGCTTAACTTGGGCTTTGTTCTCGATGGCGAATTTGAGAATTGGATCCCAAATCTTTTTGAAGCTGTCTTCGTCCTTATAGCCATCAAGCATGCGGTTGGAAGGCATTTTGCCGGTCGCATCCATCCACAAACCAATGCCGAGAAGGCCTGAATGCGGACGAACCTGCACGTGGCCCTTGTTTGCAGGATCCCACAGCGCGCCGTATGACACTTCGCCTTTATAGAGATCCGTGCGGTAAGAAATCGCTTCTGAACCCCAGCAATGTGGCATGTGGTAAATACCATCTTCCCATGTCCACAACGAGGTTGAGCCTTCAAGCATGGCTGGCAAAAGTGCGCCGGTGTTGGTCAGCTTGGCCATGTCATAAGGGGCAAGCACAGCGAGGTCTTTGAACTGTGGTGCGCGGTTACGGGTTGGTTGGCAGAGGTCGAAGCCTTCGCCGCCTGTGGCTTGCAGCTTGTTGATTTGCTCTTCGTTCTGGTTGAACGGAGTTTGGTTGACCTTGATGCCCGAAGCTTTCTCGAAGCCTGGAATAACGTCACCAGGGAATTCATCGCCCCACATCAGCAGGTTCAATTCACCGGATGACGAAAGCGCGTTCTGGGTTACGATTGAGGTGGCAAAACCCGTTGCACCCAACGCGACTGCCGACTTCATAACGGTGCGGCGCGACAAGGCGGCGCTGCGCAGCGTTTCCAGTGTCGACAACTGTGATTTGGTTTTCTTCATATGACGTCCTCCAAAAGGGCTGCACTATGCATCACCCCGTTAAACTCCCATAGCGTCCGGCAGGCCCGGCTTCTGGCTGAGTATGACGGTGAGAATGACACTGTTGTGACGGTTGGGCAATGGGGATTTGGCTGGACCAAAGTAAGGGTTAAGACTGGCTGTCAGCCTTTGTTCTTGTAATAGACGTCCAAAAATACGGCCAGCATCAGCACCACGCCTTTGATGACCTGCTGCCAATCAATGCCAACCCCCATGATGCCCATGCCGTTGTTCATGACGCCCATGATGAATGCGCCGATCACAACACCAGTAATCTTACCCACACCGCCTGTAACGGCCGCCCCGCCGATGAAGCAGGCCGCGATCACGTCGAGTTCTAATCCGGCACCTGCTTTGGGTTGGGCGGAGTTCAGGCGGGCGGCATAGACGAGGCCTGCAAAAGCTGAAAGTGCCCCCATTATGGCAAAAATGGCAATGGTGACGGTTTCGGTGTTGATGCCGGAGAGACGTGCGGCTTTTTCATTGCCGCCCATGGCGTAAACCCGGCGACCAAAGGTGGTGCGCGTTGTCACGAACATGAACAATGCCACGAGCGCAAACATAGTGACCAGCACGTTTGGCAAGCCCTTGTGATTGGCCATAATCCAAGAGAAGCCAAGGAAAGCAGCGGCGATCAAAAGATTGCGACCGTAAAACAGTTCCATCGGTTCCTCGGCCATGCCATGGGCCTCTTCAAGCTGACGGGATTTCCAATTGGACCAGAGAATAAGTCCGGTGACAACGGCACCCACAACAAGCGCAAAAAGATTGACTTTCGCAGGAGCCATAAATGCGAGAAGATCCGGCACATATCCATTGGACAAGGCTTGGAATGACTCGGGGAACGGTCCCAGATTGCGGCCCGACAACATGGCAATCATCAGTCCACGGAAGATTAACATGCCTGCAAGGGTGACGATGAAGGCCGGGATTTTAAAGCGGGCAACGAACCAACCTTGCAGTGCGCCAATCAGCGTACCGACACTGAGGCAAATTAAAATGGTCGGCAGTGTTCCCATTTTCAAGGCCACGGGCCACAACGGGTTTGACACCATTAACACGCCTGCAATCGCACCGATAAACCCTGACAAAAAGCCCACCGACAGATCAATATGGCCCGCCACAATGATCAACAACATGCCAAGCGCCATGATGACGATGTAGCTGTTTTGCAGAATGATATTGGTCATGTTCAAAGGCGTGAATAAAATGCCTTTGGTGGCCCATTGGAAAAACAACATGATAGCGAGCAGTGAGAGCAACAGCGCATAATCGCGGATGTTGGCTTTGATAAAGCCCATGATAGAGGGGCGGCTGGTGCCTGCGGTCGCGTCGGTCATATTAGTGTTCCCAAGATTTCATAATGGCGCGCATGATTTTTTCTTGCGTCGCGTGTTTGGCTGGCATTTCGCCCACAAATTTTCCCTCATTCATCACATAGATGCGATCAGAGATGCCGAGCAGTTCGGGCATTTCCGAGGAGATAACGATGATGGCTTTGCCTTCGGCGGCGAGTTGATTGATCAGACCATAGATTTCATATTTCGCTCCCACATCAATGCCGCGGGTGGGTTCATCGAGGATTAAAATTTCAGGACCGGAGAACAGCCATTTCGACAGCACAACTTTTTGCTGGTTGCCGCCTGACAGATTGACTGTGGTTTGATAAATGCCGGACGAGCGAATGCCTAAGTCCTTGCGGAATTTATTGGCGACTTTGGTTTCAGTGATTTCGTTGACGACACCGCGTTCCGCCACACCTTTGAGATTGGCGAGAGAAACGTTATGTTTGATGTGGTCGATGAGCACGAGACCATAGGTTTTGCGGTCTTCAGTGACGTAAGCCAGACCTGCATCCATGGCTTTTGGAATGGTTGAAACATCGGCTGGTTTATTGTGGATCAACACTTCGCCTGAAATACGTTTGCCATAAGCGCGGCCAAACAGTGACATGGCAAATTCGGTGCGCCCTGCCCCCATCAAACCCGCAATACCAACCACTTCACCCGCCTTCACATTGAGGTTCAAGTTCTTGATGACTTGACGGTCGGCATGTTGGGGGTGGAAGACATTCCAATTTTTAACTTCGAGCAGTGTTTCACCAATGTTGGGTACACGCGGTGGATAACGTTCAGACAGGTCACGGCCCACCATTGCCTTGATGATGCGATCTTCGTCGACGTCTCCTTTTTTGACATCCATCGTATCGATGGTTTTGCCGTCACGGATCACGGTGATGCGGTCTGCAACCTTCATCACTTCGTTGAGTTTGTGAGTGATGAGAATGGACGCTATGCCTTGCGCCTTGAAGCCTCTCAAGAGGTCCAAAAGCGCGTTCGAGTCTTTTTCATTCAGGCTGGATGTGGGTTCATCGAGAATGAGCAATTTAACTTTTTTGTTGAGCGCTTTGGCGATTTCGACAAGCTGCTGTTTTCCGGTGCCGATGTTGGTGATCAGCGTGTTTGGGTGTTCGTCCAACCCTACTTTTTTGAGCAGCTCTTTGGTGCGCGAAAAGGCTTCGTACCAATTGATGATACCATTCTTTGCCGTTTCGTGACCGAGGAAAATGTTCTCCGCAATCGAAAGCAGCGGCACCAAAGCCAGTTCCTGATGGATGATAATAATGCCAGTGTTTTCTGAATCGGCGATCTTCTTGAATTGCCGGGTTTGGCCTTCAAAATCAATTTCACCATCGAACGTGCCATTGGGGTAAACGCCTGATAACACTTTCATCAGGGTTGATTTGCCAGCGCCATTTTCACCCACCACAGCGTGGATTTCTGCGGGCATCACGGACAGGCTCACCTCCGTCAAGGCTTTCACCCCCGGAAATGTTTTGGTGATCCCCCGCATTTCAAGAATGGGTTGCATGACTGTAGAGAGCGCCTTCCCACACGAAGCCGTCATTCCGGCGAAAGCCGGAATCTCTTCGATCTGATAGATCCCGACTTTCGTCGGGATGACGTAGTCTATTAGAAAATACGGGCCCCGCAAGTGAACTTGCGAGGCCCGCTCATCAGAATTTACTGCAGATCTTCGGCCTTGATGTAGCCTGAGTCGACCAACATCTTGGTGATGTCGCCTTTGCCAACTGAATATGGTGTCAGCAGGTAAGACGGCACAACTTTTACGCCGTTGTTGTAGGTCTTGGTGTCGTTGATTTCTGGCTCTTTGCCAGACATTACAGTGTCAACCATCTTGGCGGTAACCTTGGCGAGTTCACGCGTGTCTTTGAACACGGTTGAATATTGTTCGCCAGCCATCATTGCCTTGACCGATGCGGTTTCAGCATCTTGTCCGGTGATCACAGGCATTTTCTGATCGCCTGAACCATAGCCAACACCTTTGAGCGAGGAAATGATACCGCGTGACAGACCATCATAAGGAGCCAATACGCCGTTGACCTTCTTGTCGGTGTAGAAAGCCGACAACAGGTTGTCCATGCGAGCTTGAGCCACTGCACCATCCCAACGCAGGGTGCCGACTTTGTCCATGCCCATTTGGCCTGAAACAATGACGATTTCTTTCGAATCGATCATTGGCTGCAGAACCGACATGGCGCCATCATAGAAATAGAAAGCGTTGGTGTCGTCTGGTGAACCGCCGAAGAGTTCAACGTTGTAAGGGCCAGCGCCTGAAGCCTTGAGGCCTTCAACCAGCGAGTTGGCTTGCAAAACGCCCACACCGAAATTGTCGAATGTTGTGTAGTAATCAACATGTTCAGTTTTGCTGATCAAACGGTCATAGGCGATGACTTTTGCGCCGGCTTCGTGGGCCTTCTTCAAAATGTCGCCCAAGGTGGTTCCGTCAATGGCGGCGACGATCAAAACCTTGGCACCCTTGGTGACCATGTTTTCAATCTGTGCCAATTGGTTTGGAATGTCGTCTTCTGCATATTGAAGATCGGCTT
>JAYUQS010000010.1:0-17364 GCA_043756645.1 Hyphomicrobiales bacterium
TTTGAAGAAAACATCCGCTGGACGAAACGGGTTGTCGAGATTTCTCATGACTTCGGCATTCCGGTGGAAGCGGAACTCGGCAAGATTCCCGACGTCGGCGAGAATGTGAACTGGGAAGATTATTACACAACGGTTGAAGAGGCGACGCGCTTTGTTGCAGAGACGGGCGTTGACTATCTCGCCATTTCCGTTGGCATTGTGCATGGCGTCATCCCCGGTTTGAAACCAGAACCCTTGTCAATCAAGCGCACGTTGGAAATCCGCGATGCTACGAAAATACCTTTGGTGCTGCATGGTGCATCGGGCATTCCCGTGGATGAAGTGCAGGCTGCAAAGGCTGCTGGTGTCCACAAGTTCAATGCCGACACTGACCTTCGCCACGTGTTCCGCCAAGGCATGTTGGATGTGTGGTCGAAAGGAGACCATCAACTTGAGGACGCCATGGCTGAGGGCCGCAAGCGCATGATCAAAGCCACCATTGAGAAGATGGAACTCTATGGCTGTGCAGGCAAAGCCAAGGCAGCCTGATGCAAGCCTTCGGCGGGCCATTCCAAATCATAGATGATACGGAACTGCCCGCCGATGCGCGGCCTTCGCCACTAGATTATGCGGCATGGGTGAAACAACAACTCACAGGTTTGCGGTTAGGCGATCAAGCCATCCTACGCTTTCGCCGTCCGCGACCCACTGCTGCGTTTTCACCGCAAGATACAACACACCCTGATTACGAACAGATCAAACAGCGGGCGCAGGCCCGCGGCTTTGAGCCCATCGAACGTGGCACCGGGGGCAGGTTGACGATATTTGATGAGAATGCTTTGGGGATTACGATCATAGCGCCCCATGCAGCGCCGCATGAAGACATGATCAAGCGTTACGAGATTTTGTCAAATGCGATTGCGTTGGGGTTGCACAATCTTGGCATCGATGCGCGGGTCGGAGAATTGCCGAATGAATATTGCCCCGGAAAATACAGTGTGAACGCCGAAGGGCGCATCAAACTGGTGGGCGTGGCGCAACGCATGAACCAGCGCTGTTTGCAAATGGGGGCCATTGTGTCTGTTCATCGCTCAGAAGAAGCCTGCGCTGGAATCGCAGAAGCCTATCGCGGCATGGGGCTGAACTTTGAACCCAAGACCTATGGCGCTATTGCAGACCTGCAACCGTCTTTGACCTATGCTGAAGTGCGATCAGCAATGCTGGCGTCTGTCAGCGCAGCACTGCATCAGACCTGACATTCCTCATCCCGCGGCGGGCAAGTTCTGCTTCAGCGTGTTCAATTTCTGTTTTCGTCTGTGCCTTGTTCCAACTCAGAATTTCAGTTGCGATTTTTGCAGTTTGGTGAATGGCCTCTGGCGTGAGCAATCCTTCCATCGTGATGGCGATGCGGCGCAACAGCAGGTTGACAAGATGGCGCATGTTTTCGTTGGCGCAAATGTAAGCAATCTTACCGGTGCTGTAGCCGGGGAGCGATGACATTGGGCGGTTTTGTATTGTTCCCAAATGCATTGATGCTGGCACGTACAGCGATACGCATAGCTCGCTGGCTCTCATGTGAGAATATCAGTGGCATCGTACAATATCCACAAGTGTATTGGCGTCTGATCACCTCCCGATAAAAGCTTTGATTGAACTGACATAAAATGTGGAACTTAAGTGGTTCTGAGACGTTCCTGATTCAGCACATCTGCGTTGAATTGGAGAATTTTAAGTTATGCCCAGCTTGTTTGGCAGTTCGGCGAAGCTTTCCATATCGCCATGGCATGATGACCAAACCATAACTGCTGAAATATTCGGTGTTGAACGATCCAAGCAACATGCGCGCAGCCTTGCTGAAAGCCAGTTGGTTTCCGACACACAGCAAAAAACATATTCGATCATTGAACGTCTGGGTGACAATGCGAAGGCTCTTCTCGCGGCCTATCGGACAATTTGTGCTGCGGTGGCTGACGGAAAAGCCGTAACCCCTGCTGCCGAATGGCTGATCGACAACTATCATCTGGTTGAAGAGCACATCCGGCAAACACGCGCGGATTTGCCTGAAGGATTCTATAAACAATTGCCAAAACTGGCTGCCGGGCCGCTCGTTGGACACCCCCGCATATTTGGTCTCGTTTGGGCCTACGTCGCTCACAATGATAGCCGCTTTGAACCGTCAACTCTCACGGAATTTGTCAACGAATATCAACAGGTACAACCCCTCACCATCGGCGAGCTTTGGGCGGTTGCCATTTCCCTGCGCCTCATTCTGATTGAAAATTTAAGGCGTGTGTCCCAACGTATTATGCAGTCCCGCAATGATCGTGAACGGGCAGATGCATTTGCTGAAGCGTTGATGAAAAGCGATGCGGCGACCGCAAATTTTGAATTGTTTCGAGCTGTCCATGGAGAACCGAAGGTCACACAACAATTCGCTGTTCAGTTGATCCAGCGCCTGAGGGATCACAACGGCCTCGCATCACAAGCCCTGGATTGGCTGAAAATCAAAACCGAGGCTCTGGGGTATTCATTTGAGACTGCTGTGGGAGATGAACACCACAGGCAAAGTGCGGCCAATGTCACGGTGCGCAATATTGTGACCAGCCTGAGGTTGATCTCAGATGTCAATTGGGAAGTCTGGTTCGACAGCGTGAGTCTGGTCGACAAGTTGTTGCGCACATCCGGCAACTATGTGGAAATGGATTTTCCAAGTCGAACGATTTACCGCACAGCTGTTGAGGAATTGGCGCGCGGTTCTGAGTCCCGGGAACTGGATGTGGCGCAACAGGTTTTAGATCTTGGCGGAGTTGATCCCGGACAACATCTGATTGGCAGTGAACGCTCGACATTCGAAGAGTCATTGAGCTTCAGGCCGCCGCCGTTGCGTCGCTTGCGCATGCTTATCCGGTCTGCGGGACTGCGCGGCTATATCGTCGGACTTGTTTTGCTGACAGCTGTGGCATTGCTGGTGGGCACACTGCCTCTAGTGATTGGGGCTGTTTCCATCCCCTTAACAATCGTGTTGCTGCTCCTCGCTCTGTTGCCCGCCTCTGAATTCGGATTGGCCAGTGTGAATTACATTGTCACGTTGGTGATGGATGCGGCCATCATTCCCGGCTTTGCCTTACGTGATGGCGTACCGGAGTCGTTGCGAACAATCGTTGTGATGCCGGTGCTTCTCACATCCCGCGATGATGTCGAGGAACTGATTGACCGATTGGAAGTTCACTTTTTGTCGAATGCCGATGGTGAATTGTATTTTGGATTGGTCACCGATTGGACGGATGCCGAGACTGAGACGGTTGCACAAGATGCAATGTTACTGGATGTCACGCTCGAAGGCATTGCGCGATTGAACTTACGGCATGGCACGGATCGTTTCCTGTTGCTGCATCGTGGCAGACGGTGGAATGCGAAACAAAGCAAGTGGATGGGATGGGAGCGCAAACGCGGCAAGTTGCATGAATTGAACCGGCTCTTGCGAGGTGCTGAGGATACCAGCTTCATCGTCATTGGCGGAAAACTGCCCACTGCCGTGCGCTTCGTCATCACACTGGATGCCGACACCAGATTGCCCCGCGACGCTGCAAGGCGACTGGTTGGGAAAATGGCACATCCCCTGAACCACGCAAGATATGACGCAAAGCTGGGGCGTGTCACGACAGGTTTTGGGGTGCTTCAACCCCGTGTTACGCCGTCCCTTCCAACCGGGCACTACGGCTCGATGTTTCAACGAATCTACTCGTCATCGCGCGGCATCGATCCTTATGTTTTCGCGGTGTCTGACGTTTACCAGGACCTGTTTGGTGAAGGTTCATTCGCAGGCAAGGGTATCTACGACATCGATGCTTTTGAGAATGCATTGGCGCATAAAATCCCTGACGACACGATGCTGAGCCATGATTTGTTCGAAGGTGTTTTTGCGCGCTCAGCCTTGGTGACAGACATTGAAGTCGTCGAGGAATTCCCGGAACGCTATGGTGTGGCAGCGGCCCGCCAACATCGCTGGACCCGCGGAGACTGGCAACTGTTGCCGTGGCTTGTTGGACAAAGCGCTGTTTCAATTCCTGCCCTCGGTAAATGGAAGATGCTGGACAATTTGCGACGGTCCATCGTTCCGATATGGACGATCCTTGCACTGATGACGGGATGGCTGTTTTTACCACTGCCTGACGCAGCGCTATGGACGCTGTTCATTGCATCACTCAGCCTTGTGCCACCTTTGCTCCCGGTCTTGGCCGGGGCCATTCCCAAAACCATGCCGCTGACAATCGCAAGCAGCTTGCGGTCGTCACTTGAGGATCTGGGATTGGTTGCAGCATTGGCTGCAACGAACCTGTTGTTTCTTGGCCATCAAGCAGGCTTGATGCTGGACGCCATCTTACGCACGATGTTTCGACTTTTTGTCAGTCAAAAAAACATGTTGGAATGGACAACAGCGGCGCAAAGCGAAGCGGGTCATAAGCCTGGTGTGATCCACAATTACAGTCTCATGGCGGCCAGCGTCATCGCTGGGCTTTTGGCGGTCTCAATTGCAGCTTACGGCGGCAACTGGCTCATTGTCTTGCCATTCGCTGTTGGATGGTTGGCGGCTCCAGCAGTGGCTTTTTGGATGAGCCGTTCACCGAAACTGGAAGACGCCCTGGCATCGTCTCCTGAAGACTGCAAGACACTGCGTTTGGTGGCACGGCGGACATGGCGGTTTTTCGAAACCTTTGTCACGGCGGAAGATAATTTCTTGCCTCCGGATAACTTTCAAGAACAACCAAATCCGCAGATTGCGCATCGCACTTCGCCCACCAACATTGGGCTCTACTTGCTTTCAATTGCCAGTGCGCGGGAACTTGGCTGGCTGGGCTTGGCTGATGCAGTGGAGAAACTGGAAGCGACATCAGCGGCAATGAAACGCCTGGAGACCTTTAAGGGGCATTTGTACAATTGGTATGACACTACGGATTTGCGCCCGCTTGAGCCCAAATATATTTCAACTGTCGACAGCGGAAATTTGGCCGGGCATTTGATTGCCCTGTCGAACTATTGCGCTCACTGGCTGGTTCAGCCTGCGGATACCAATTGTTGTTTAGATGGAATTGGCGATGTCCTTGATGTTTTGATCGAAGACTTAAACGCCATACCCGATGATCGGCGTGCTCTGCGTCCTTCACGCAAAAAGCTTCTCCGACAAATCGAAGACTTGCGCGCCTCATTGAAGCTGTCTGCGAAAGCACCCGAAACAGTCTTGTTGCGCATGGTGGAGTTTGGTCTGCAAGCCGCCAATATTCATGCAACTGTCGTAACGATCGACACCAATTTGAAGTCGACTCAGACTTCAAACCTGCTGCAATGGGTCAATATTTTGCGAACCACAATCGAAAGTCATTTCCGTGATGTATCTGTTGAACACGCAGTGTCGAAAAAGCGTTTGCTGGTTCTCGTTGCTGACACAAGACACAACGCTCTTGCCATGGAATTTGGCTTTTTGTTTGATCCGAAGAGATTGCTGCTGTCCATTGGTTACCGCGTGCCTGAGTCGATGCGGGATGAGAGCTGCTATGATCTCCTCGCATCTGAAGCACGATTGGGCAGCTATTTTGCAATCGCAAAGGGAGATCTTCGCACCCGTCATTGGTTTCGCTTGGGACGCACCGTCACCGCAGTGAGAGGAGGAGCCGCACTCATCTCATGGTCGGGTTCGATGTTTGAATATCTCATGCCGTCGCTGGTCATGCGTGCACCCAGTGCCGGTCTGCTTGATCAGACAGCACATTTGATTGTTGAGCGGCAGATTTCTTACGGAAACGAACTGGGAATACCCTGGGGCATTTCCGAATCCGCATTCAACGCCAGAGATATCGAGTTCACTTATCAATATTCAAACTTCGGCGTGCCGGGTCTTGGCCTCAAGCGTGGACTTTCAGGAAATACGGTGATTGCGCCCTATGCGACGGGTTTGGCGGCAATGGTTTCGCCGCGTGAAGCTGCCCAGAATTATTTGCGATTGCAGCGAGAAGGTGCGCGGGGAGATTACGGTTTCTATGAAGCGCTTGACTACACGCCGTCGCGTTTGCGCAAAGGTCAAACCGTTGCAGTTGTGCAGGCATATTTTGCGCATCATCAAGGGATGACCATCGTTGCTATTTTCAATGCCATCAAAAATGGTGACATGCGCGAGCGCTTCCATGCTGAGCCAATGATCCGGGCGACTGAACTTCTGCTGCAAGAGCGTGCCACACGGAATGTTCCAATCACACATGCGCGCAGTGAGGCGAGCACTGAGGTGGCAGCGATCCGCGAAGACACGACGCCCACCTCCCGTCATTTTGGACTACCGGGAAATGCCGCGCCGACGACGCATCTGCTGTCCAATGGCGAGTACAATGTGATGTTGACCACTGCGGGAAGCGGTTACAGCACATGGAAAGGAGTTGCCATTTCAAGGTGGCGCGAAGACAGCGTCAGAGACGACTGGGGTTCTTATTTTTATCTGCGGGATATCAAAGCCGGAAAGCTTTGGTCAGCGGGCCACATGCCGGTGGCAACAGTTGCTGACAGTTATGCTGTGACTTTCGCGGAAGACAAAGCCGACTTCATGCGCAAAGACGGCAACATCGCCACAGCAATGGAATGTGTGGTTTCACCGGAGGACAATGCAGAGGCAAGACGCATCACCATTTCCAATACGGGACTGTCCGCGCGTGACATTGAACTCACGTCTTATATGGAATTGGCGCTGGCCAATCAGGCCGCAGACACGGCTCATCCAGCATTCTCGAAAATGTTCGTCGAAACCGAGTTCGTCGCAGAACACCAGGCACTCCTCGCCACCCGCAGGCGACGGGCTTCTGATGAGAAAGAAATTTGGGTTGCCCAGTTCATGTTGTTCCAGGGGATGACACTTGGTGACCTCGTTTATGAAACAGATCGCGCACGCTTTATCGGCATTGGCAACAACAAGCGATCGCCTGCCGCAACCCGCAATGCCGGCGAATTGTCCAACAGCGTGGGAACTGTCCTCGATCCCGTCTTTGCGCTACGACAACGGTTCAGAATTCCTGCCGGACGTCTGGTGCGCTGCACGTTGTGGACAGTTGTAGCAGCTACACGCGAAGCGGTGCTCGATCTCGTTGATCGACACCGCCAACCCATGGCCTATGACCGCGCCATCATGTTGGCGTGGACGCAGGCACAAATTCAGCTGCGTCATTTGTCGATAAGCGCCGAGACGGCCAATCACTATCAAACGCTGGCAGCTCATCTCATTCATGCCAACCCGACATTCCGGCCATCTTCTGCCGTCTTGGAACAGAACATGGGATCACAGTCGGCATTGTGGCCCCAGGGCATATCAGGGGACAGGCCCATTCTTCTGGTTCGCATTGATGCAGTTGAAGATATCGAGCTTGTGCATCAGGTATTGCAAGCCTTCGAGTATTGGAAAACCAAAGGGCTGTTGGTCGATCTGGTTGTCTTGAACGACCGCATGTCATCTTATGTGCAGGACTTGCAGAATGACATTGAAGCCTTGGTGCGAAAAATTGGTGTTGCACCTGACACCGGCAAAATTCATCTCTTGAGAGCTGATCTTGTGTCACCGGAAACATTGCGTGTCTTGCCAGCCATTGCGCGGGTTGTACTCTACGGGCGACGCGGCGATCTGGCCGACCAGCTCAAAAGAATGCGGCTGGATGAAACCCTAACCCACACTGATTTGATTGTAGAACCGAAATCAGCAACACCTGCGATAAAAACCAGCCACCTCGAATTCTTCAACGGCTTTGGTGGTTTTGATGCAGACGGGCGTGAATATGTTATGGTGCTTGGCCGTGACAAAGCCCCGCCCGCACCTTGGATCAACGTCGTCGCGAATGAATCCTTCGGCTTCCTGAGCAGTGCTGATGGCGGGGGTTACACGTGGTTTGGAAACTCCCGTGAAAATCAGATCACCCCATGGAGCAATGATGCCGTCGTCAATCGACAAGGCGAAGTCATCTACATTCGGGATGAGGCCGATGGCGTTCTGATGTCGCCTACACTCTCGCCGATGCGCTCCGGTCAAGGCACTCATGTGGCGCGGCATGGGTTTGGCTATACAGTCCATGAACGCAATGTTCACAACATCCGCATGGAACTTTTGCAATTGGTGCCACTGTCGGATTCCATCAAACTGTCGCGCCTGAGATTGACCAATGAGGGGCAAACCACGCGCAACCTTTCGATTACCGCCTATGTGGAATGGTTGCTGGGGGCTTCGAATGGCAACACCGCAGCCTTTATCACAACGGCAATCGACGCGGCGTCAGGCGCTTTGCTGGCGCGCAATCCGTGGAAGATAAATGACAACGGTCAGGTAGCCTTCATTGACATGGGCGGCCAACAGTCGAGCTGGACTGGTGATCGCCGCGCGTTTCTGGGCACTTATGGTGGCTTGGCGGCACCATTGGCACTTTCCAGCAGCGCTCCGTTGTCGAACCGCGTTGGCGCAGGGCTTGATCCTTGTTCAGCTCTGCAAAGCCGCATTGTGCTCGCCCCCGGTGAGACCCGGCACATTGTTATTTCACTTGGCGCTGCAAATTCGTTGAGCGAGGCGCAGACTCTTGTTGCGCGGTATCGCAAACTGCCGGTCGACGACGTACTGGCAAAAGTCACTGAACATTGGAACGCCGTGCTCAATACAGTGCAAGTCAAAACACCGGATCGATCATTTGATATCCTGCTGAATGGCTGGATGCTTTATCAAACATTGGCGTGCCGCATGTGGGCCCGCTCCGGATTCTATCAAGCCAGTGGAGCCTATGGTTTCCGTGATCAATTGCAGGATTCAATGGCGCTGTTGACGACAACGCCTGCCATTGCACGCCAGCACATTTTGCGGGCAGCCGCGCGGCAGTTTGTCGAAGGAGATTTTCAACATTGGTGGCTTCCAGCCTCGGGCATGGGGGTTCGTACGCGGATTTCAGATGATAACGTGTGGCTGGCGCATTGTGTTGCGCATTACATCAAGGTGACGGGAGACGTTTCTGTTCTCGATCAGACTGTGCCGTTCCTCGAAGGACAGATGTTGTTGCCGGGCGAACATGACGCATTTTTTCAACCAGCTGTAACCGAGGCAACTGCTACACTTTATGAACATTGCGCGAGAGCACTCAGTCTCAGCCTTGCACACGGTGAGCATGGCCTGCCCTTGATGGGGTCGGGGGATTGGAACGATGGCATGAACCGCGTGGGTGAGGCCGGGCGTGGCGAAAGCGTTTGGTTGGGGTGGTTCTTGCTTTCAACACTTCAGGAGTTGGTGCCGGTGGCGATTGCGCGCGAAGACGCGGGTAGAGCAGCGCTGTGGCAGGACCGTATCGTCACACTGCAAGCAGCCTTGGAATCCAATGGCTGGGACGGAAACTGGTATCGCCGTGGCTTCTTCGACGATGGCTCAGTGCTGGGCTCTGCGCAAAATGACGAGTGCCGGATTGACGCCATTGCCCAGTCGTGGGCGGTGCTGTCGGGCGGGGCTTCGCCAGAACGCGCACTCATGGCCATGGATCAATCCTACAGGCAGCTGGTGCGGCAGGACGACAAGTTGGCGCTGTTGTTTACACCGCCTTTCGACAAGATGGACAAGGATCCGGGCTATATTAAAGCCTATCCACCCGGCATTCGTGAAAATGGCGGTCAATATACCCATGGTGTGATCTGGTCGATTTTTGCGCACGCCAAACTTGGGCAGGCGGACCAAGCCAATCAATTGTTCTCGATGATCAACCCGATCAATCACGCGCTCGATGAAGTTGAAGCAAGAAGGTACAAGGTGGAACCCTATGTGATTGCCGCTGATGTCTATTCTGTAGCACCTCACGTCGGGCGCGGCGGGTGGACGTGGTACACGGGTTCAGCAGGGTGGATGTATCGCGCCGGACTTGAGGCTATTCTTGGGGTGACGCAGGAAGGCAATGTCTTGCGCATCAAGCCTTGCATCGCAAGAGATTGGCATGGATTTGAGTTTGATTGGAAGTTTGGTGAAACGACGTACAACATCAAGGTCACGATAGGTGACGGCTCAGTCTACAAAAAACAAAAAGATGTCCAAAAGATTTCGGCGCAAGAGTTTACAATTGTACTCCGGGATGATGGTGGCGCACGTCAGATCACATTGCCGATGGCGCTGTCGCAATAAAAAAGACGGATCGCGATGATCCGTCTTTTTTCATTTCAAATTCAAAAGTGGTGAAGCGCGTTACATTTTTCCGAGCCAAGAATCGACTTCGGCCTTCACCTTGTCTTTGGCATAGCCATAATGTTTTTGCAGCGTGCCTTCGAGCTCTTCGCGGCGGCCCTTGATCACTGTCAGGTCATCATCGGTGAGTTTGCCCCACTGTTGCTTGGCTTGACCCTGAACTTCTTTCCAATTGCCTTCTACTCGGTCCCAATTCATGACGATCTCCAGTGCTGTTTCCGCCAAGCTGAATGCTTGGTCATGTTTGAAACGGTTTGGTGCAGCTCTGGTTCCGTTCAAGCTGCAATTTCGGCACGGGTATCAAAAAACAATGCCTGGCTGACAACAGCCTTCACCATGTCGGGCATGAAGGGCTTTGTGATGAGAAACGCGGGCTCAGGCTTCTCACCGGTCAAAAGGCGCTCAGGAAATGCTGTGATAAAAACCACCGGCACCGCAACATTTTTCAGAATGTTGTTGACGGCATCAATGCCAGAACTGCCATCAGCCAGTTGAATATCGGCAAGGATCAAGCCTGGTCGTTTGGTGGACGCCAAATGGATGGCTTCTTTTTCTGTTCGCGCAACGCCCGTCACGCGATGCCCCAGACTTTCAAGCAATGCTTCCAGATCCATGGCAATGATAGGCTCGTCTTCGATGATCATCACGTCAGTGGCAACCTGGTGCAGGATGGTCCGCGATGCTTCTTCCAATAACGTATCAATGACAGGAGCGGTCTGCGAAAGTATGACCCCGATTTCCTGTTTGTTAAAGCCCTCGATGGACATCAACAGAAAAGCTTGACGTGCGTGTGGTGCAATGTGTGACAGCTGTCTCTGCGCCATCATTTCAAATGCAGAACCTGTGCCTTTGACATTCAGCGAAACTGACTCCCACAGTTTGCAATAGGTGCGGTAGAGCGAAACCCGAATGCTGGGTTCAGTTTCAAAGGTGCTGGGATCGGCGATCAAAGCTTCCAGAAGGGCCACGACATAGGCATCGCCACTGTTCTGGTTGCCCGTCAAAGCGCGTGAAAAGCGCCGCAAGAAGGGGAGATGTGGTGCAATGCTTGCTGCGAGTTTCATGGGTTTCCCTATTTCAGCTGAATCTATCGGAGTTCAACGATTGAACCGCCAATTCGTTCCGTCACAGTGAATATTTAATTCCGGATGGAACCTTTACTGCATTTTGCCGTTGTTAACACTGTTCCATCCCGTCAAAATGGTGAAACGGCATTCGCAAAGTGTGATGCAGCCTCTTTCTCAGGTGACTTATGGTTGAAAACAAAAAGAACAAGGATCAGGCTGTCAAGCCTGTAAAAAAGTCAGATAACATGATGCCAGTTGCAGCCAAACCAGAGGTATCCGACCTTATCGCGCATCGACTACGCAAATACTATGACGCAGTTGCAGCCCAACCTGTGCCCGACCGCTTCCTGGATTTGTTAAGCCAACTTGATGCGGCACACACAACGAAGAAGCCCGAATGAGCGGTGCTCTATGACGATTTCAGTTGAATTCCGAGCGCAGATCATAGCGGCCATTCCCGGCTTGCGGGCATTTGGACTATCACTCACCGCGAGGGGCGATAGGGCAGATGATCTCGTGCAGGAAACCCTGATGAAAGCGTGGAAACATCACGAGAGCTTTCAGGAGGGGACAAACATGAAAGCTTGGCTTTACACAATTCTGCGCAATGAGTTTTACAGCCAAATCCGCAAACGCAAGCGCGAAGTCGAAGATGCCGATGGTGTTTATTCCAGCAAAGTTGCTGTGCATGCCGAACAGGATGGCCACCTTGATATGGCTGACTTGCGCATCGCCTTGGCGAAACTGCCAGAAGATCAACGAGAAGCGATCATTCTTGTTGGGGCCTCGGGCTTTTCTTACGAGGAGGCCGCAGAGATATGCTCCGTTGCCGTCGGAACGATCAAGAGCCGCGTGAACCGGGCGCGTGCGAAGCTCGCAGTACTATTGCAATTGGGTGAGGATGATGTTTTGAGACCCGATACTCAACCTGACGCAAATTTAAGTGGCGCTCATGGGAACTAAGTCAATCGTTCAGCGTTTCCCTACAGCTCGGGTCAAACCCGGCCATTAAAGGAAATGCCTATGCTCAGCACCGTGCTCGTCGTCATTCTCGTTTTGGTCGTCTTGGGTGCTTTGCCCAGCTGGAGCCACAGCCGCAGTTGGGGTTATGGCCCTTCAGGTGGTTTTGGTCTTGTGCTTCTGATTGTTGTTGTTTTAGCACTCATGGGCAAAATTTGATGCCCGCTCCGCCGTAGAGCCCAATTGGCTACACCATGAGTGCTGCAATAAACCTACAGTCGCCCAAACAACGCAATGCGTTGATTATTGTTCCACGCTTTGCTCTGTTGGGATCGAATGGCTTTGCCAGTATCGTTCTGTGTGCTGGATCATCTGTCGCATATGTGGCCAATTGTGTTTTGTTTCCCTTGCAGAAATGCACTCATTTTATGAGTGTTGACACATTGCTAGATTGCGCAGACGACCGCTCTGATTGAGGACCCCCAAGATTTTGCCAGAGAATAAATTCGCCATATCGAATGAGCCGACATCAGACGTCAAGGTGATCGCAGAGCGATTGCGGTTTACAACTGAACGCTTGTTCATTGCTGAAGAAGCTTCAGGGGCGCTGATTTACGATTGGGATATCTTATCCAACAAAGTCTGGCGCAGTGGCGGTGTGACCAGAATTCTCGGTTGGTTGCCCGAGGAAATCGGGGAAAGAATGGACGATTGGGCACGGCTGCGCCATTCCGACGATGACAAACGGTTGTCGTTGGCCTCGCTTGTCGATGAGGGTTCAACCGATGACCGTTATGCTGTCGAATATCGCGTGCGTCACAAATTGGGCCATTATGTGTGGGTGTTGGACTCCGGGCATGCCTTTAGAAACCTGGCCGGGAAAACCATCCGGATTGCTGGTGCAATAGTTGATATTTCGGTACGGAAGAAATCTGAGATGTCGAATTTCAGGCAAGCAAACCTGATTGAACTGTCATTTGAGCCGATTTTTGTATGGCATTCGGAAAAAGGCATCATAGAGTGGAACCGGGGTGCTGAACAGCTTTATGGCTACAGCAGGTTTGAGGCGCTGGGCCAGAGCAGCCTGAAGCTGCTTAAAACCAAGACGTCGCTGTCACCTGCTGACCTGTTTTCTTTGCTGGAGGTTGGTAGCAGCCGGACAATTGAGTTTGAACACTATGCGAAAGATGGCAGCAGGATATTTGTCGAAAGCCGTCAGCAGAGTTTCGAAAGCGACGGTGAATTTCTGGTTCTCGAAACCAATCACAATATCAACCACCGCAAACACACTGAATCCTACACAGCGCGGATGGCTGCTGTGGCTGTGGCATCACAAGACGCATTGTTTGGCACCACGCCGGATGGCGTTGTTGAAACCTGGAACGCGGCAGCTGAAAGATTGTTCGGCTATCAAGCGTCAGAAATGATTGGTCAGCATGTCAGCATTCTGGCCGAAAACACCGACCGCGAAGAACAACTCGCGTTGATGCGCCGGGCCCAGAACAGTGACGCTGTCGGCCCTTACGATGCCAGACGTGTGCGCAAAGACGGCTCCTTCATAGATGTTTCTGTTTCTCTGGCTCCCGTCAAGGCATCCGATGGAACAGTCACATCCTTGTCAGTTGCAATTCATGACATCAGTGATCGTAAAGAGTGGGAAACACGGCAGCGCCTGATGACCCGCGAACTGGCGCACCGCATCAAAAACTCGTTTGCAGTGCTTCAAGGCATATTGCGGTCGACACTTCGCACCGCCCGCAACCCGGAAGAATTTGCCGAAGCTTTTTCCGGTCGCTTACAAAGCCTGGCAGCAGCGCAGGATGTATTGATTGAGAACAATTGGAAGGGTGCGGAACTTGGGGCCTTGGCGCGACGTCAACTTGCCGCTTATCTGCTGGAGGATGACAACCGGATCGACATAACCGGTCCGACTGTTAACTTGCCGGCAGAATATGCGGCACCACTGGGTTTGATTTTTAATGAGTTGGCCACCAATGCGACAAAATATGGTGCACTCTCAGTGCCCACCGGCAATGTCCAATTGTTTTGGACAACAGAACGCGTGGCGCAATTCAAACTGAAGATTTTTCTGACGTGGCGCGAACGCGGCGGCCCTGCAATCGCCACACCAGGCCCACGCGGTTTTGGTTCTACCCTGATTGAGAAAAGCCTTGCTGATGCCAAGGTCGAAAGCCTGTTTGAGGTCGAAGGACTGACGTGCAAGATTGAACTCACCCAAACAATTGTTAAAAAGCGCAAAAGAAAGCGGAGCAATTCATAGGTCCAAGCGATGTCACTGGAACAGTCCGGGGTATGACTGCGTTATAGCTATATGATGACCCGTTTACACACATTTGCATTGAAGATTGTGCGCCCCACTTTGGTGGCAGCCGCTATCCTGCTTTTAGGGCCGGTTTTTGCAATGCTGGATCGTTCCTTTCAGGGAGCGCCGCCAACGATTGTGACGATAGACTCGCCGCAAATTTCTAAACCGTCTCATACAACAATCATCTATAAAAACTCATTTCTTGGAACTTGATGAGGCCAGATGCGTTTCGTTCAAAACGGAGGGTTTGATCCATGCATCGTCGTGTCACGAAAGCTGTGTTTCCAGTGGCGGGCCTGGGCACACGCTTTTTGCCAGCCACCAAAGCTATCCCCAAGGAAATGCTGACGATTGTTGATCGTCCCCTGATTCAGCTGGCCGTCGACGAAGCCCGTGAGGCTGGGATTGAACATTTCGTTTTTGTCACAGGCCGCAACAAGAACAGCATCGAAGACCATTTCGACAAACAGTATGAATTGGAAGCCACGCTGCGCGGACGCGGAAAATCCAAGGAATTGGATTTACTGGAAAGCGACTTGCCTGGTGCCGGCCAAACCAGCTTTACCCGCCAGCAAGAACCGCTCGGACTTGGCCACGCTGTCTGGTGCGCGCGCCACATTGTTGGGGACGAGCCATTCGCACTACTGCTGCCGGATATGGCCATGAAATCCCCTGACGGTTGTATGAAGCAGATGATGGACATTTATGATGAGCATGGCGGAAACGTCATTGCGGTTCAGGACGTGCCTTGGACTGACGTTAACAGATATGGTGTCGTCGGATATCAAACCGGCCCCGGCGGCGTCATGACCATTAACAAAATGGTTGAAAAGCCAAGCCGCGCAGAAGCGCCATCCAATCTGATCATTTCCGGGCGCTATATTCTGCAGTCGCAAATCTTCAGCAAAATTGCCGAAGTCAAACCCGGAGCAGGCGGAGAAATTCAACTCACCGATGCGATGATCGCGCTGATGTCGGAACAGGATTTCTTTGGCATGAAATATGATGGCGAGACTTTTGATTGCGGCGACAAACTGGGATTTCTTTTGGCCAATGTTGCTTACGGTCTGTCACATGAAGACATTGGTCCAGCCTTTAAAGAAGAACTTCAGCGATTGCTGCAGTCTGAGACTGTTGTTGCGGAATTGGCAAAGCCAATCGCGGCTTGAAAAAATACGAGGGAACCAAACGACGGCTCAGGTGTTTCGTCTCCAGAGAGAAATTTGGAGAATGACGATGAAAAAGACAATCTTAGGACTGCTCGCAGCAGCAACACTTTTGGGCGGTGCTGCTACCATGGCAGAAGCGAAAACCAATTTCAGCCTGTATTTCGGCGTGCCGTACTTCGACGAGCAAGTCGGACCGGACTACCGCTACTATCAAGACCGTGGATGGTATCAAGACCGCGACTGGTATGAAGATCAGCCTCGCTACATCCGCAGTGCACGGCGGAATATGTCCTGTGGTCAAGCCCGCAGTATTGTGCGCGACCAAGGCTTCAGAAGTGTGGTCGCCCGCGAGTGCAATGGACGGACCTACACCTTCAACGCCCGCCGCAACAACCAGCGTGTGATTGTTTATATCAATGCCCGTACGGGCCGGACTTGGCGCGGTTAACGCGAGTCACACACTTTAAAACGATATCTTGAAAAGGAATAATTCACCATGGCCAATACAACAGACAATCGCCCGCTGCCAAAATCCGGTGCCGAATCCGAGTTTGATCGGGGCGTAGGTTCCACCTCTTACAGATCGACGGTAAATCAGAGTTCCAAGTCTGACAATCAGAACATGTGGCTCTTTGTCATAATCGGCTTGGCGATCCTCGGGGGTGGTCTTTACTACTTTATGAATTCAAACGCGCCTTTGGTTGTCACACCTGAAATCACTCAGACAACACCGCCAGCTGTGACCACAGAACCAGAAGTCGTAACACCACCTGCCTTGACAACGGAACCGCCAACGCCACCCGTCGTGACGCCAGATCCGTCAATAGATCCGTCAACAGCACCAAAGACAACGCCGTAACGCGAGTTCAACACGATAAAATTATGAACCAAAATATCTACGGCCCGCACGTTGCGGGCCGTGGGACATTAAAAATTTGTCCGGACCATGATGCGGCTGTCGTGAAAATTCGAACATATCTTGAAGTGTGATTTCTCAGTTATTGAAAGGATCTGACCTATGCAAAAAAGCAATCATTCCCGCAAACAACAGCCAGAAGCTCTGGCTGAACTCGCTAAAACCTCACGCGAAAAAATTCCAGGAGATGGACCTCGGGATTTATACGCCGACGACCAAACCAAACCCATCGCAACTCAAAATACAAAGAAGCATAAAGTCGCTGAAGTGCTGTTGAACGCTGGTGCCAAGGGTAAAAAGATTGACCCTGACAGTGCTGGAGAAAATCAACTGCCTGATCGGACGCGATTAAAAACGTGAAACTTGCCTCAACATCACCCGACGAAAATGGAGAATATTACAATGGCTAAAACTGACAAAAACGAAAAAACCAGTCTTGAAAATATGTTTGAGCATGCATTGAAAGATATTTACTATGCCGAAAAGGCGATTCACAAGTCTCTGCCGAAAGTGATTAAGGCGGCACAGTCTGCGGAATTAAAAGACGCCTTGACTGCACATCGCGAGGAGACGGCTGAACAGATCAAGCACCTCGAAGGAATTTTTGAAAAATTGGGCTTACCTGCAAAGGGCCAAAAGTGTGAGGCGATTGACGGCATTTTGGCTGAAGTTTCCAGCATCATCGAGGATTTTGGCGATACGTCAGGGTGTGATGCTGCAAT
>JAYUQS010000011.1:0-6011 GCA_043756645.1 Hyphomicrobiales bacterium
ACAAGGCGCGAACCCACGTCTTGGCCATGTTCAAACTCAAGCGGACGGGAACCCGGTTTTTCCAAGGGGCGTCCCACCCACAGTCCCAGCTTTGCCGCATCAAACATGGCCTCGCGGCCATAGGTGTCATCCAGCAAGGTGCCAAAGCCGGGCTTGCCGCCCGAGACTTTTGCAATGGCTTGCATGGCCAGCCGTTTGAAGGGGGCAATGCGATCACGCGATGCGCCGACTTTATCGGCCATGTCTTCCAGCTGTTTCCGGTGATCAATGGCGAAGGCGAGAAGTTTAGGCCAGTGACCCCGGCGTGTGGTGGCCCAATGGATATGGTTGAGGTCTTCATCCTTGCGTAAGGCTTTGTGCGGGCTGCCGTGAGTGAGGAAGTGTTGCAGCTCCGGCCATGTGAGGTATTCTGGCGAACACAGAAGACGCGATACAGCAAAAGCACCGCAGGCATTGGCCCAGGTGGCGCAGGTTTCAAAGCTTTCGCCCTTGAGCCAACCGCGTAAGAAACCCGACATGAAGGCATCACCGGCGCCCAACACGTTGTAGACTTCGATGGGAAAGCCCTTGCCGACAATACCGTCATCAAGCGATGCTGGAATTGCATCGGGGTAGACCACACAGCCCATGGGGCCGCGTTTTAAAACAATCACGCCTTTGGAAAGTGAGCGGATTTTGCGCAGCGCGTCCAGCGTGTTTTCAGTGCCGCCTGCAATGTGCACTTCTTCTTCGGTGCCGATGATAAGATCACAATCCGCGAGAATGCTTTGCAGGTGTGAGGAAACTTTGTCGGATTTGATGTAGCGCTCTTCGCCTGCCGCATGGCCTGCGAGACCCCAAAGATTGGGGCGGTAGTCGATGTCGATGATAATCGGGCGACCAAGTTTCTTCGCTATCGCCATGGCCTTGCGTTGGGCCGCATCCGTGTTGGCTCTGGCAAAGTGTGTGCCTGTGACCAGCAAGCTTTTGGAGCTGGCGATGAAAGCTTCATCCACGTCGTCTTCGCACAGGGCTGCATCAGCACAATTGTCACGATAGAAAATCAGCGGGAAGGCTTTGTCGCTTTCAACCGACAATAACACCAAGGCCGTAAGGCGGTGCTTGTCAGTGGTGATGCCTTGTGTTGCAACACCTTCACGTGTCATTTGCTCCAACACAAAGCGGCCCATCTGTTCATCGCCAACGCGGGTGATGAGGCCTGATTTCAAGCCTAAACGTGCGGTGCCGATGGCGATGTTGGAGGGGGAACCGCCAACGGATTTGGCAAAGGAAGTGGTGTCCTCAAGCCGCGAGCCGATTTGCTGACCATAAAGATCAACCGAGCAGCGGCCCATGGTGATGACGTCGAGGGAATGGCTCTCGCTCATGTCGGGTGTCCTGTAAATTTTGAATTGCCCCTATGAAACATTAATTCCAAACCTCAGTCAATATGGAATTATTGTTCTAAATAGAAATGGGCTGCGTTTTTTGTCGTTCCGCCACCGCCACAGTCAGAGTCATGGCCAGTGAAAGTGTTGCCGCCATTGAGCGGAAGCCTTCAAAATTGGCTTCCTGCACTTCAAGCCACGGTTTGGCAATCGAAACCAAAGGCGAAAACGGCGAGTCGGTAATGGCGATAATGGGAATATGTCGTGCGGCTGCGGCTTGTGCCAGCGCCACAGTTTCCGACGCATAGGGGGTAAAACTGATGGCAAGGATACGGTCTTTTGGTGTGGCAAAACTCAAGTCCTCTGCCGCCAAACCACCCACCGCATCAATCAACATATTGCGCACGCCCAATTTGCCGAATGCGTAAGACATATAGGAGGCGATGGGGAAGGATCGGCGCAATCCCAGCAGATAAATCGTCTGCGCCTCAGCCAACACTTTAACGGCTTGCTCCAAGAGATGAGGATCAAGTTTGCTGCGTAAGTCTTTGATGGAGCGCTCTGACGCCTCACAAAACCCGTCAAAGATGACGTTAGACTGGGAGTCACCCCGTGCATGTCCCCGCAATTGTTCGAGGCGCTCATCATAGTTTAAAACCCGATCACGCAGGCGGGATTGGAACACCTCCTGCAAATCCGAAAAGCCATCATAGCCCAAAGCCTGCGCGAAGCGCACAAGTGTTGAGGGTTGCACATCAGCGGTTTGAGCGATCGAAGCCACGGTGCCAAAGGCGATGTCATCGGGATTCTCAACCGCATAGGTCGCCACTTGAATCAGGCGTTTGGGCAAATCGGCGGCGCGCTCAACAATCAGTGCTTTCAGGCTGGCAAAATCGCGGGGGGCTTGGGTCATCGGGTCACAGAACCACAGGCGGGAATGTGCTTCAAGGAAAATGGAATGGATGTTCTAAATCAAAGGCCCCCCTCAGTCCTTCGGACAGCTCCCCCAACAAGTTGAGGGAGCGTGAAGTTTATATTCCTCCGCAGCTTTGCTGGGGAGGTGCCCGCAGGGCGGAGGGGGCCTTCCAAGTATTGAACCCTACGTCTTCAAAGCCGCCCGCATCTTCCGCACCAGCTCCGCTTTTGACTTGGGATCTGTTGCGCGCTTCAGCTGGCCTTCGATAACCGCCATCAAATTTTGCAAGTCATTGTTCCAATCGGTGTGGGCCACAACATCAGGATCAATTCGCGGTTTGGTCTCGGCATCGATCAGTGCGCACTTAGGCGAGAGTAGATCATAGACATCATCAAGCCGGGGGCGAATGATGCAATCATCCGGCACCATGCCTTTGAGGTTGGCGGCCAACGCCTGTTGCGGCGCGTCTTCGCCGTGGGTCAGGAAAATTGACTTCGCAATCGGCAAGCGTTCTTTCAACCACTGCACCAATTCCGGTCCGTCGGCATGGCCGGAATAATCATCAAGCTTGCGTGTTGTAGCAGCGACCGAGATAACTTCTCCCATGATTTTGACAGACTTCGCACCTTCTTCAAGTTGACTGCCGAGTGAGCCCTTGGCTTGGAAGCCCACCAGTAAAACCGTGGTTGAAATTTGCCACAAGCGATTGCGCAAGTGGTGCCGGATGCGGCCTGCTTCTGCCATGCCGGAAGCCGAGATGATGATGTGAAAGCCCTTGATGCGATTCAATGCTTTTGAATCCTCCACGCTCTCTGTTGAACGCACAAAAGGTGAGCTGAAAGCGCGTGCCAAGTCCTGGCCATTTTCCAAACTCTTGGCGTGTTTCTTGAAAACCTCGGTGGCTTTGGAGGCAAGCGGTGAGTCCATAAAGATATCGGTTTCCGGGGCCATTTTCTTGTTCATGACATAAACAAGATCCGTGACGACCTCTTGTGTGCGCTCCACCGCAAAGGATGGAATGAGCATCACGCCGCCGCGTTTGGCGGCATCTTTGAGTTCTTGCGCGAGGAGTTCGCGGCGTTTTTCCGGCGAGCGCTCCATGCGGTCGCGTGCGCCGTAGGTGGATTCGCACACCACATAATCCCAGTTGGCCGGGCCCTCAGGGTCACGCTCCAGCAATTTTGTGTCAGGTCCTATATCGCCTGAGAACAACAAGCGTATTGGCTTTTTGCCCGCCTGTTCAATTTCAGTTTCGATGGAAGCTGAACCCAACAAATGCCCGGCGTTCCAATAGCGCATACGAATGCCAGGTGCTGGCGTGAACCAGCTTTGGTAGTCGTAAGACTTCATCAATTCGACGGCCGCTGTCGCATCTTCAAGGCCATAGATCGGCTCAACTTCGGGAATGCCTTTGCGGGCATTGCGCTCGTTCAACTTCTTCACTTCCATTTCCTGGATGTGACCAGAATCCGGCAACATAATCGCGCACAAGTCTTTGGTGCCGTGGGTGCAGTGAATGGTTTTGTCAAAGCCCTGCTTCACAAGTTTTGGCACCAAGCCTGTGTGATCAATGTGGGCGTGGGTCAACACCAAAGCGGTGATGGTTTTTGGATCGAAAGCAAAAGGTTTGTAATTGAGTTCGGTTTCTGTGCGCGCGCCCTGAAACATGCCGCAATCCACCAACACTTTAGCAGTATCAGTTTCGATCATATAGCAAGAGCCGGTCACCGTGCGGGCGGCACCATGGAATTTCAGTTTGACAGTCATTGGTTCAATCCTTTGGAACTTGCAGTCCGGCTTTTAACAGAGCATCCCAAGTCTGCTCCGGCGTGTCAGCCATGGTGAACATATTGATGTCATGGGCGCTGATTAATTTTGTGTCGATGAAATTTTGGAAGTTGATGGTTTTGGTCCAGAACTTCGAGTCATACAAAATGACGGGCATGGGCTTGGTCATTTTTCCAGTTTGTCGCAACGTGAGCAATTCAAACAATTCATCCATGGTGCCAAAGCCACCGGGAAACACCACAAGGGCTGCCGCCCGCATGGCAAAATGCATTTTGCGCATGGCGAAGTAGTGAAAGCGGAAAGTCAGGTCTGGAGTAGAGTATGAATTGGGCTCCTGCTCCATGGGCAGGGTGATGTTATAGCCAATCGAAGGTGCTGCTGCATCATAAGCCCCTCGATTCGCGGCCTCCATAATGCCAGGGCCGCCGCCGGTTGCGATCACATTATACAGTGGTTTGGTTTTGTGCTTGGCACCACCGCGCTCTGAGCACAGTTTTGCGAAAGCCTGCGCACCTTCATACCAGCCCGTACCTTCACCGGCTTTGACGCGGGCTGAGCCAAACACAACAACGGTTGAAGCAACACCCCACTCTCGCAAATGTTCTTCGGCCTTTTGATATTCCAGTTGAAAACGAATGCCACGGGTGGAATCACCTAAAATAAAATCAGAGTCGGCGGCAGGGAGGCGGTAAGCGGCTGCGGCCATTTGCGGTTTGTTGGACGGATGTTGATCCACGATTGGTTCCTGTTAGACGTCTTGTGTGTGGCCATGATTGGATTAAAGTGAAGGTCTTAGCAAGGTTAGAGGAACAGTATGTCAAAGTCTTATGCGTCGATTTTTCAAATTTCAGACTCCAAAACCTTCACATTGGCAGACCGCGATCCCCGCGACAAATGCGGACTTGAGGATAAAGACAAGGTCAAAGCCAAAACCGCCGAAGATGCTGTGGCAATAGATGAATTGCAAAACTGTTTATTTGCCGAAGGCAAACGCGCCTTGCTCGTGGTGCTACAAGGTATTGATTGCTCTGGCAAAGACGGCACGGTTCGGGCGGTGTTTAACACGTCCGGCCCCATTGGCGTGCATCAGTCTTCATTTAAAGCACCATCTGCCGAAGAACTTTCGCATGACTACTTATGGCGCGTGCATAAAATGGTGCCACCCAAAGGCATCATCGGGATATTTAACCGCTCGCATTATGAAGACGTGCTGGTGGTTAAAGTCAAAGGCTTCGCCAGCCCAGACGCCATTGAGCGAAGATATGACGAAATCAACCAGTTTGAAAAGATGCTGGCGCAAAACGGTGTGACAATATTGAAGTTCATGTTGAACATTTCAAAAGAAGAGCAGGCGGTCCGCTTGCAGGAACGGATCGATGATCCAACAAAGCAGTGGAAGTTTAATCCCGGTGATTTGGAAGATCGCAAGCTATGGGATCAATATATGGCGGCTTATGAGATTGCATTACGGCGCTGTTCAACAGATCACGCGCCGTGGCACGTGATTCCCGGCGATCGGAACTGGGTACGGAATTATGTTGTCGGAAAAATTGTGCGGGAAAAGCTCGAGGACATGAAACCACAATTTCCCGCGCCGAAGGGTTGGGATCCTTCCCAATTGAAGGTTGTTTGAGATTGTTCATGCCGCCGATGACTCAAACATCATCGGGGCTTGTGTTGAACTTGGCCCACCGGTCTCACGCCGGGCAAAAAACGCAATAAGAAACTTCAGATTGGGACGGATGTGACGCAGGCCATACATCCCCTGCGTGATGAAGCGTGGCGATAATTTTCGGACACTCAAAAAGTTGAATTCTGAAATTGGCCAGCTGGATAATCTGGATCTTGATCAGGCTGGAAAAGTAGAGAAAGTTTTTGAACTTGCTTCTTTCGTTTGAATGGTAAATGCCGTTCCATTCGTCACCTCGGAAAACTGGAAA
>JAYUQS010000012.1:0-17259 GCA_043756645.1 Hyphomicrobiales bacterium
TCGTCGTTGAAGTGTGGAGACCAAACGGTGCGCAATGCGCACCTTGCGAGATCACGCGTGAATGTGAAATGGATTGCCGGAACAAGTCCGACAATGACAGTTATTTGGATTTTTCTCCCTTGCGCCGAAGGCGTGGGGGAGTACCGCGATAGCGGGGAGAGGGTGTTTGACACCGGGCTCGCTGAAACACCCCCTCCCGCCTGCGGCGTACTACCCCGCGAGTTTCGCGCGAGGGAGAAAAATGAGCTGTCACCGTAATTCCCCACTAAAACACCCCCTCCTGCCTGTGGCGTACTCCCCCACGGGTTCCGCGCGAGGGAGAAAATGAGATTCAAAATATGTCTTCTCTTGCCCAAATAAACACTTTTCGTTGCTCCTCTTCTACAAATCTCTCTCTATTTTCTTCTGCAATTGCCACACCCAAACGAAGCAGGCCGTCTGTGAATCCTTTGAGATTACTCTCATCAAATTTACCAGATTCAATATTGGGTTGAGACACTACGATTGCAGTGAGGTAAGGGATTGAATTTCCATGGCAGTAAGATAACACATTGCCTAAATGCTTAGACATTGGACGCCTTACGGTACTCCAGTTCATACTGTTTGCCTCAGCAACTGATCCGTAGGTCACAAAACGGTTTTCGCGTGCAGCGCCTTTAAGATAATTAACTGTTTTTTGAATACTCAAACCATGACTTGTACGCCGATCAAGCTCTGCTACTGCTTGAAAATACAGCGGAGCCCGAGTCTCTCTCTTTACTTCATGATTATTGATCAGATTCTGAAGCTGATGATCATCTAGGTTTGCTATCTCAATCATGTAGACCAATTCTCCTTTGCGCACACGCTAATGCAAAAATTCTTGCAACCACACAAAATGAAAAAACATTCGAATACGTTCATCACCACCGTCCAACCTAAGTCACGCCGCCACCTTTACCACCACGTGCCCTACGCGTTTCCTCGGCGCGGGGCGGAGTGTTACTTCTATGTCTTGGCCCAAGATGGTGAGGAACTCCAGCAGCCTGCCGATTGAAACTGAAACAGGTTTGAGATTGAGCAAGGCGGAGATTTGTGGTTGGGTTGTGCCGAGCAGTTTGGCGGCATCCGTTTGAGCCAGTTGGCGTTTTTTCAGCAGCCGATGCACTTGTATTGTGAGCTTCGCCTTCAACAATTCCTGTTCGGAATTCGGCAATCCGATGTCTGCGAAAACATTGCCGCTACTTTCTTCAATCATCTTGCTCATGAATTTTTCTCCTTCAAGCGGCTGGCGTAGTCTTCTTCTGCCAATTTTAATCTTGCATGGATCAGTTCAATTTCATGCCTTGGCGTTGATATGCCTTGTTTCGATTTCTTCTGAAACACGTGCAAAACATAAACAGCGTCTTTAAACCGAACGGTGTAGACGGCCCGATAAGTGCTACCGCGATCATCCTCAATAAGCTCCAAAACGCCTGATCCACCGAAACCTTTCAAGGGCTTCGCGGCGGGAGGCGTGTCGCCGAGTTGAACGTCAAACAATGCCAAACCAAATCCACGACGCACTCGCAGCGGCAAAGCCTTCAAGTCTTTCCGACTTGAAGCGACCCAACGCAACAGTTTGGCGGGCGTTGACTCCATCAGAGCGGTTATACATATTTATATATAAAATGCAACTACCTCTTCTGTCCCCGCGTCGTCCGCACTCCAGGCCTTCCGCCCGAACTCCCGGCCTTCCTCGGCTTCGGTTTGCCTTCCGGCCAGCTTGCACTTGCATCTACAATCGCACTTTGCCGCGCCATCGGGTCGTCCATCACCGCCAGTTCCACTGCCTTCAACCGCTTCACTTCATCGCGCAGCCGCGCCGCTTCTTCGAACTCCAGATTCGATGCCGCCTCGCGCATCTTCTTTTCCATGTCGGCCAGAACCGTCTTCAAGTTGTGGCCTACGAGCGGCACGTCGGCGCCTTCGACTTGCACGTGGTCCTGTTCGTAGACACTCTTCATGATGTCGTTGATGTTTTTCTTGATGCTTGTCGGCGTGATGCCGTTGGCCACATTATATGCGGTTTGCTTTTCGCGGCGGCGGTCGGTTTCGGCGATGGCGCGTTGCATGCTTCCCGTAATTTTATCGGCATACATGATGACGCGACCATCGACGTTGCGGGCGGCGCGGCCGATGGTTTGGACGAGGGAAGTTTCAGAGCGCAGGAAGCCTTCCTTGTCGGCGTCGAGAATGCAAACCAATGCGCATTCGGGAATGTCGAGTCCCTCGCGCAGCAGGTTGATGCCGATCAGCACATCAAATGCGCCCAAGCGCAAGTCGCGCAGAATTTCGATGCGTTCCATGGTGTCGATATCGCTGTGCATGTAACGCACGCGCACACCTTGTTCGTGCATGTATTCGGTGAGGTCTTCGGCCATGCGCTTTGTCAATGTCGTCACAAGAACGCGATAGCCTTTCAGCGCCACTTCCTTGCATTCGGCGATGACATCATCGACCTGGGTTTTGACCGGGCGGATGAAGACCGGTGGATCAATCAGTCCCGTCGGGCGGATGACCTGTTCCGAAAACACGCCGCCGGTTTGTTTCAACTCCCATGGGCCGGGCGTGGCGGAGACGTAAACCGTTTGCGGGCGCATAGCGTCCCACTCCTCGAAGCGCAGCGGCCTGTTGTCGATGCAGGAGGGCAGGCGGAAGCCATATTCGGCCAGTGTGGCTTTGCGCGAAAAGTCGCCCTTGAACATGCCGCCGATTTGCGGAACCGTGACGTGACTTTCGTCGATGAAGACGAGGCAGTTATCGGGCAGATATTCGAACAAAGTCGGTGGTGGTTCGCCGGGTTTGCGGCCTGTGAGATAGCGCGAATAATTTTCGATGCCGGCACAGGAGCCTGTGGCCATGATCATTTCAATATCGAACATGCAGCGTTGTTCCAAGCGTTGCGCTTCGAGAATGCGGCCTGCGGCGTTGAACTCGGCAAGGCGCAAACGCAGGTCGTCCTTGATGCGGCGCACGGCTTGTTCGAGGGTGGGCTTTGGCGTGACGTAGTGCGAATTGGAATAGATTTTGATGGCTTCCAGTTCCGCATTTTTCTGGCCGGTGAGTGGATCGAATTCTGTGATCTGTTCCACCTCATCGCCGAACAAGGAAATGCGCCAGGCGCGATCATCCAGATGCGAGGGGAACAATTCAATGGTGTCGCCTCGCACACGAAAGGTGCCGCGCACGAAGTTTTGATCGTTGCGTTTATAGTGCAGGGCCACCAAGTCGGTGATCAATTGGCGCTGCGGAATTTTTTCGCCCTTCTTGATGGCGAAGGTCATGGCAGAATAGGTTTCCACATCGCCGATGCCGTAGATGCAAGACACGGAGGCGACGACAACCACATCGTCGCGCTCGAGCAAAGCGCGAGTCGCAGAATGCCGCATGCGGTCGATCTGCTCGTTGATGGCGCTTTCTTTTTCGATGTAGGTGTCAGAGCGTGCCACGTAAGCTTCCGGCGTGTAGTAGTCGTAGTAAGACACGAAATATTCAACTGCATTGTTGGGGAAGAATTGCTGGAATTCGCCATAGAGCTGGGCGGCCAAGGTTTTGTTGGGTGCCAAGATCAAAGCGGGCCGGTTGGTTTTGGCGATGATCTGCGCCACGGTGAAAGTTTTGCCGGAACCGGTGACGCCCAAGAGAACTTGATCGTGTTCGGCGTTGTTCACACCTTCCACAAGTTCCGCAATCGCCGTGGGCTGGTCGCCCTTGGGTTCGAATTCCGAGACAATTTCAAATGGCTTGCCACCTTCGGACTTCGGCGGCTTAACCGGTTTGAACGGCATGAAAGCGGGAATGATGCTTTGATTAGGCCGTAAAGACTCCAACCCCGCCCGCGCCGTTTCCGGCAGTTCCGGTAATGGTGTCAAAGGTGCATTGGAGAAATCGGAAAATCCGCCGTCTTGTCGAGAATGGCCCATGGGCGCTATATAGGCGCTCGCGCTGGATTACGAAAGAGTGACTGCTGTCAGTTGCTGACAGCAGTGGTGTTTTTGAGATTCATACACTATATCCAGCACCATGACTGAATTTGCCATTTCCGGAATGACCTGTAACGGCTGCCGTAACAAGGTTGAAAAAACCTTGGCGGCACTTTTGCCTGATGTGACTGTGACACTTGATCCGCCGCGCGCGTTGACGACGGCCACTGTTGGTGTTGATCAAATCAATGCAGCGCTCTCCAGTGTTGGGAAATATCGCGCCTCGATGCAGGCGATTGCTGGGCCATCGTGGATTTCGACTTACTATCCCTTGCTATTGGTGATGGCACTGATTGCTGTTGTGCCGCTTGCCACCGGTTCTTTCATGGGCTGGATGATGGGTTTCATGGCGGGGTTCTATATCGTGTTCGGCGCGTTCAAACTGTTAGATGTGTCGGCCTTTGCCCGGTCCTATGCGCAGTACGACATCATCGCCAAATATATTCCGGCCTGGGGTTACGCTTACCCTTTTGTTGAGTTGGCGCTTGGCTTTGGATTTCTGTTCTGGCTCGATATGTACGCGCTGAGTTGGGTTGCATTGGTGTTGAGTTTGATTGGCGCGATTGGGGTTATTCAGGCCAATCGGTCGCAGCAGAAAATTGAATGCGCATGCCTTGGCACGGTGTTCAAATTGCCAATGTCGGTGGTGACGGTGATTGAAAATTTAGGCATGGCGGCCATGGCGGCTTGGATGCTTTTGATGTGAGATGGTAGACGTTGCGTTAAGCGTTGCCAAAGCAAGGGCCTTGATATTTGCGGCGCTGACAGGTGCGGGGACTTCGCCGCGCAATGCGGACTTTAGCGCGTCTATTTTTCGAAGTTCCGATTACCCCAAAAGAAGTGTGAATCCGATAGCCAGAAGGGCTACGGTGAAGAATGAGTGGTAATGTCTAAAATCACTCCGCTCTTAAGGGCGGGCTGGCATGTCTCGCAATAGAAGGCGCGACGGGTGGCCATTTCGATGCGGGTGATTTCACCTTGGCATTTTGGGCAGTGTGGCTTGTTGAAAATGTTGACGCGTTCGCCATAGCGTGACTTGCTTTTGGTCACGCCATCCACGGTGATGATAGCGTTGTATTTCACGCCGATTTCCAACAGCGAAACCGAGTCGTCCCACAGCATGTCAAAGGTTGATCGATCAACATCTTTGCCCGGCGTGAGTGGGTGGACTTGGCAGCGCCATAATATTTCCGAGCGATAAATGTTGCCTATGCCTGCGATGACGGCTTGATCCATCAACAACACACCAATCGGTGCTTTGCTTTTGGCGATACGCGTAAAGGCGCGGTTGGCATCAGCGTCTTTCCGTAACACGTCAGGGCCGATGCGGGAGATCAACGCTTGGCGTTCGTCCGGGTTCAAAAGTTCGCAAGTGTTAGGACCATTGATATCAACGATATGGGTTGGGCTTTCCATGCGCACGCGCACGGCACCGACTGGTTCTTTGGCCGGGCGCTTATGGGTTTTAAATTTTCCAAACAGCCCCAAGTGAATGTGCAGGGTCAAGCCATTGGCGAATTCATAGAGCAAGTGCTTGCCATAAGCTTCGACGGACAAGCACGCTTGCCCATCTATGTGTGCGGCACTTTCGAGAAAGCGCCCATGGGGTGAAGACACCGCAAGCACCTGGGCCCTCAACATCGGACGTTGGTCTTTTGCCGCACGATGAATGGTGTGACCTTCAGGCATTTTTACAGCAACTTGCCTTGTGGAGACAGGTTCAACTTCTCCAAAATACTTGGGATTTTTTCTTTCATCGCGAAAAAACCTTTTGTGGCATGTGGCCAGCACAGGCTGTCGTGTCGGCGACGCACGCGCATGAGGGTGATGCCGTTGCTGAGTAGCTGTTTTTCGATTGCATCCAAAGCATCTGATTCAGGCCCAATTGCAGCATAGGCTGTGGCGACCGTTGTTATGTTTTTGGTTTTGCACCACTCAAGTACACGATCGGTTGAAAGTTCTGCAATGCGGGTTACGTTTTGAATGCGTTCGGCGGCTTCGTTCAATGCGGCTTTGCGAAATGCCGCGCTGACTTTGCCTTCTTCACCACCGGGCTTGGTAACTGGCGCATTTGGAATTGCAATTGACAGCGGTGCTTTTTGATTTGCTTCAAAACTCAAATCTTCGCCAATCACCAACAATCCGTAATCCCCATCGGGCCATTGGCTGCTGGCGCTTGGAACGGGTGATGCATTGGGCGTGAAAGCCTCTTCCAATGGTGCTGCAAAACTGGCGAGACCTTTTGGCGCGAAACGGTCGTTGGTGTATTTTGCAATGTTGTCTGGCCGCGCCAGATAGGTTTTGCCTTTGGTGTGCAACCCGCCAACCCAGCGCCACGACAAGGTGTTGGAGGCCGGATCACCATCAATCAAATGGCGGTACATGAAATCAGCGCCGAGTTGCCATGGCAATTTCAAAGTAAAAATCCAGATCGACGCAAACCACATGCGGGCGTGGTTGTGCAGGTAACCCGTTGCAATCAACTCCAGCACCCAATCGTCAAACCCATCTATGCCGGTTTGACCTGTGATGGCGCGTTGATAGTCAGGCAAAGATTTCAACTTTTGCATGATACCAACATCGCGCAAATAGGTGTGCCAAATTGCGGGACGCGTTTCCAGAAAGCCTTTAAAGTAAGTGCGCCAAAATACCTCTTGGATAAACTTTTCAGCCGAGGTCAAAGAGTAGCGCGCCAGCACGGCGGCCAGCATTTCTTCTTCAGTGATCATTCTGAAACGAATGTAAGGCGACAACATCGATACGCCACTGCGCAGGCCCGGGCCTTCATCGGTGTTGCGGTGGGCAGCATAGTCGCGGGCCGTGCGGGGTGCGAAATCCGCAAGGCGGGCGAGGCCAGCGGCGCGGGTGGGTTCAAACGAAAAAGGGATCATGCTCATGTCATGATCCCCTACGTGTTGCTGTGCTGATTGGACTACTCCGCCGCCACCCTTGGCAAGTCAGCGAGTGAGGCTTGCAATGCTGCTTCGTCGTAGCTTTTATCTTCCAACTTGCCTGCGGTGTAATCCGAATAAGCGGTCATATCAAAATGGCCATGGCCGCAGAGGCCGAACAGGATGGTCGGTGAGGTGCCGTCGCGCTTGGCTTTGAGGGCAGCATCAATTGCACCCTTCACTGCATGGTTGGCTTCTGGCGCTGGCACGATTCCTTCGGTTTTGGCGAACAGCACGCCCGCTTCAAAACAGGCGTTTTGGGTATAGGCCTCGGCCTCGATCAAACCCAATTCCTTCAAATGCGACACCAATGGTGCCATGCCATGATAGCGCAAACCACCGGCATGGAAGCCCGGTGGCATGAAGGTGGAACCCAGCGTGTGCATTTTCACCAGCGGCGTCATGTGGGAGGTATCGCCGAAATCATAAGCGTATTTGCCACGGGTGAGCGACGGGCACGCAGCCGGTTCAGCGGCAATGACCCGCACTTTTTTGCCGCCGCGCAATTGCTGGCCGATGAAGGGGAAGGTCAACCCTGCGAAGTTTGAACCACCCCCCGTGCAGGCCACGATGATATCGGGTGCTGCACCTGCCATGGCCATTTGTTCGATGGCTTCCTGGCCGATGACGGTTTGATGCATGAGCACGTGGTTCAATACGGAACCCAAAGCGTATTTCGTGTCGTCATTGGTGGCAGCCACTTCCACGGCTTCGGAAATGGCAATGCCGAGAGAGCCGTTGGAGTTCGGGTCTTTGGCGAGGATCGACCGCCCCGCATTGGTTTCCATCGACGGGCTAGACACACATTGTGCGCCATACATTTCCATGATGGCTTTGCGGTATGGTTTCTGGCGGAAGGACACGCCGACCTGGAACACCTTCACGTCGATGTCGAACATGGCACCGGCCATGGCCAGCGATGAGCCCCATTGGCCTGCACCGGTTTCGGTGACGAGTTTTTTGACACCCTCTTGCTTGTTATAGAATGCTTGCGGAATGGCGGTGTTGGGCTTGTGGCTGCCTGCGGGCGACACGCCTTCGTATTTGTAATAGATCTTGGCCGTAGTACCCAAAGCCTTTTCCAAACCATAGGCGCGATAGAGCGGTGTTGGCCGCCACATTTTGTAAATGTCGATGACGGGCTTTGGAATGTCGATGTAACGATCACCAGACACTTCCTGCATGATCAGGCCCATGGGGAACAGGGGTGCGAGATCGGCGGGGCCAATGGGTTGCAAAGTGCCGGGGTGCAGCGGCGGCGGCAAGGGCACTGGCAAGTCCGCCATGATGTTGTACCAGCCCTTGGGGATACGATCTTCACCCATCTGGATTTTGCGCGTGCCTGCTGGCACTTTGGCGATCAAGATTTTCTTTGGCGCGGCTTTCTTTTTCGCAGCGGCTTTTTTAGGTGCCGCGCGCTTTGCAGCTTTCACCACCTTCTTTGCGACCGCCTTTTTCGCAGCGGTTTTCTTTTTTGCTTTTTGAGCCATTATGGTTCTCCCTATGATGGAGAGATTTGCGCAAGTTTTGCTCAGCGTCAACCCACCACAAACTGCTCGCGGCGATATCCCTGCAAATACAGCAGCCCCGTCAAATCACAATGATTGATCCTCACCAGCGAACTTGCCTGCACGTGGGGCTTGGCGTGCAGGGCCACGCCCAGGCCTGCGTCAGAGAGCATAGCCAAGTCATTGGCACCGTCTCCTACTGCAATAGCATCGGCAGGTGTGAGGCCATGGGCGGCTGCGATTTCGCGCAGTGAGTCCAGTTTTGCCTGTTGCCCCAAAATCGGTGTTCCGACTTCACCGGTTAACTTGCCATCGCGCTCAATTAACGTGTTCGCGCGGTTTTCGTGGAAGCCAAGATGTGCTGCCACAGGCCCGGTGAAACTTAAAAACCCGCCCGACACCAGTGCCGCATAGGCGCCGTTGGTCCGCATCGTGGCCAATAGAGTTCCCCCACCTTCCATAAAAGTGATCCGTTCACGGAGCAATTGCGCGATGACAGAAACATTCAACCCCTTCAACAGCGCCACGCGTTCACGCAGCGCCCCATCAAAGTCCAATTCACCGCGCATGGCCTTGGCGGTGATCGTCTTAATCTGGTCGCCCACACCTGCTAGAACGCCCAATTCATCGATGCATTCCTGGTGGATCATGGTTGAGTCCATGTCGGCTAACAGCAAACGTTTGCGGCGGTTGTGGATGGAAACTGTTGCAGCGTCTATCGGGTGGTTGCGCAGTTCCACCATGAATTCGGACACGCGCGGAAAGGCTTCGACTTCGCAGGCTTCAGCTTTTGCCAGCCAATGAGGATCATCGGCACCATGGTCGCGCAAGGCTTCGACGACGCGAGTTGTGATTGCGCCAGACCCCGGAGCTGCCATAAGAACGAGAACGGAATCCATAATGCGCAAATCACCTTCCAAATCCGCCGTGCTTATTGCAGGCCCCACCGCCAGCGGCAAGTCTGCTTTGGCCATCAAAATCGCGAATGAGCGCGATGGCGTGATCATCAATGCAGACTCGATGCAGGTGTACCGTGAATTGCGCATCGTTTCGGCGCGGCCATCAAACGATGAAGAGGCAGAAGCGCCGCACCGCATGTATGGCTATATCGCGGGCAATGAAGACTATTCAGCCGGGCGCTGGCTGCGCGAAACCAAAGTTGAAATCGAAGCCTGTCTCGCCATCGGCAAGCTGCCGATTATCGTGGGTGGCACCGGGCTTTATTTTATGGCGCTGCACGGCGGCTTGGCCGAAGTGCCGCCGATCCCCGAAGTCATCCGTGAGGCGTGGCGCAATTATGCGGGAGATTTGCATGTCGCGTTGCAGAAGGTTGACCCGGTTGCTGCGGCCAAATTAAACCCGGCTGACAAGCAACGGATCATCCGGGCGTTGGAGGTGGTAGACGCCACAGGCCGCACACTGGCGCATTGGCAAGCGCAAGCGCTTGAGAGCGGATTTTTAAATGATTTCAATGTGGAGCGATTATTCGTTGATGTGCCACGCGAACAGCTTTACGCCCGCGCCGAACAACGTTTCGACATCATGATGGAGCAGGGCGCATTGGAAGAAGTCGCCGCTCTACCCGATTTGCCCGCCGCCCAACCCATCATGAAAGCCATAGGTGTGCCGGAATTACAGGCGCACCTGCGCGGTGAAATGTCGAGAGAAGAAGCCGTAGTCCTGGCCAAAACCGCCACACGGCAATATATCAAACGGCAGCTGACCTGGTGGCGCGGCCAGATGCAGGGATGGGAGACTTTTACGCCGGATTGACGATTTAAGACATTTGTCTTAATATTCTTGAATGGCAAATGAAGCACTTCGAAAAGCAATTGCATTGGCTGGCAGTCAAACTGCACTGGCCGCTAAAATTGGCAAGTCGCAAGGCCATGTTTCGAAGTGGCTGGAGCGCGAAACCATACCGGCAGAAATGGTCATCACCGTCGAACAGGCAACAGGCGTGCCGCGTTCTGAATTGCGTCCCGACATTTATCCGGATGAAAACTTTGTGGCGGGTTTTTCTGACACGCCGCAAACACCTTATTATTTCGGTGGACTGCGCGCGCAAGATTTGCTTGCCAAAAAACCTGAGTGGTCAGTTGCCGAAATCGATGCATTGCAAGAAAATGGTGAGCTGGAGCAAGAACGCTGGGAACTGATTGAGGGGATTGTTACACCAATGCAGTCAAAGGGAATTTGGCATGAGCCGCTGAAAGTGGAGCTCACAGCCTATTGGGTGAAAAGACTGCCGGATGAGTTTCGCATGGCCACTGAAACAACGTTTCGTTTTACCAAAGACAGCTTTTTAGAACCCGATTTTACTTTTTATCCAAAATCATCGGGCTTACGAAAACTCTCCGCCGACAACGCCCTCTTCGTCGTTGAGGTTGCTGACACCAGCAAATATTACGATCTCGGACGCAAAGCAAAACTCTATGCAAAATTTGGCATTCGTGAATTGTGGGTGATTGAAGCACGAACGCAAAAAACACACATCCACCTTGCACCATCAACTGATGGTTACAGCCAAATTACCGTGCATGAAAACGACGCGAAAATTGCACCACAGTTTTGCAAAGACATCGCGGTGAGGTTAAAAGATTTGGAGTTATATTGAAGTTTGGCCGTGGCCCAGCGACAACCACTTCACTTTCGTCAACTTCATCAGTGTCACCGGCACGGACTTCCCCTGCGCCACCGAAAAGTCTTCACCCCTCCCAATCTCCGAAAACCCAAGCCGCTGAAGCACACGGCCTGAAGCTGGATTATCCGTGTTGTAGTCGGCGATGATTTCCAAGAATTTCAGAACGGCAAAAGCATGTTCAACCAAGAAAGCAGCAGCCTCGGTGGCATAGCCTTTGCCCCAATGTGGCTCAGCAATCCAATACCCCAATTCGCAAGTCTTCTCGGCGGGATTGATATGCAGGCGAACACTGCCGATCAGTTCGTCGGGGGCTGTTTTGAGCGCGATAACTTTTTTCACCGAAGCCGAAACTTTCACCTTCTGCCGCGCAATAAAATCAACAGCATCGGCAAGTGTGTAGGGGTAAGGGATGCTGCTGGTGTTATGAGTGATGTTAAAGTTATTCAATGCACGTGCGAGGGCAGTGGCGTCATCGTCGCGCAATTCACGCAGCATTACGGTGCATTACGGTGCCAGTGCATTTATCTCCCTCCTCACGCCGCCCTCGGTCGTATCTCATCCAGCTTCTTCCCCAACGCCCTTCGCTCAACGCGGATATCGTGTTGCATTTGCAGGCGCAGGAAATAGCCTTCTGAGAGGCGGAAATAGCGCGTAAGGCGCAGGTCGGTATCGGCTGTAACGCTGCGTTTTCCCAATACAATTTCATTGATGCGGCGAGGGGGTACGAAAATTGCCCGCGCCAGCGCATTTTGCGATAGGTCGAGCGGTTTTAAAAATTCTTCCAACAGAATTTCGCCGACAGTGGGGATGGCAAGTGGTATTGCTTTTTTCAACATTTCCCCCTCACTCCGCCGCCACCAATCCACTTCGCGCCCGTCGCCTTGCAACGGCGGGTCTAATCCCCAGTGTTTCCGTCACCAGTTTTGGTTTTGCCGCGAATAGTGTCACCAAGCGTGCTGCTGCTCCTGAAGGCGTTCGTTCGCCGCTTTCCCATTTCCGCAACGTGCCCAAAGATGTTCCGAGCAATTCTGCGAATTGGGATTGCGTCAGTCCTTCGCGCAAGCGGAGGCCTGCGATTTCTGTGCGTTGAATGTCGACGTGATGAATTTTCAGTCCTGCAATTTTTTCACCCCTAGCAAAAGTGCGAGCTTCGTTGAGGCCGTTCAAGATTTTATCAAAAGCTTTGCGTTCCATAATGCCCTTTATTACTTTCAATAAAGATATTTATCACAACTGGACTCGTCGCACCAATCCTTCGAGGCTCGCTAAGGCTCGCACCTCAGGATGAGGGGCGATTGGGCTACTTTACTCCCTCACCCTGAGGTGCCCGCGTATTGCGGGCCTCGAAGGGCTGTACAACCGCGCCCCCCCAACGTCGTCTTCACGATAGGCTCAAGACTGTTGTTTGGGGTGTAAGCGGAATTGTGGAGTATCTCAACTTCTACCCTCTCGACCGCGCGGTGTCAAGCATTATTTTCCTTTGCTAGGTCGGGCACTTCCGCCCTCTTGACCTTTCCGCCCACGGACCATAAACGTTATCCATGAACAAGCTTATCGTCGTCGTGGGATCGCGTAGTGCCGGGCAGGGTTAACCCTGTCGGATACGCGGTGCTGCGCGGTAAACTGGAGGCCTCCCAACGGGGGCCTTTTTTATTGGAAAAATTCAGCTATTGAGAAGATCGAATGTATGAGGGTGTTATGTCGCAAGAATTGATGAGTGGTGCGGAAATTGTGTTGAAGGCTTTGGCCGATCAGGGTGTGGCCCATGTGTTTGGCTATCCCGGAGGCGCCGTGCTGCCGATTTATGACGAGTTTTTTCAGCAGGAAAAAGTGAAGCACATTCTGGTGCGGCATGAGCAGGGTGCTACCCACATGGCCGAGGGCTATGCCCGCTCGACCGGCAAAGTCGGCGTGGCGCTGGCCACTTCGGGACCGGGGGCCACAAATTGCGTCACAGGTTTGACCGATGCGCTGATGGATTCCATCCCCATGGTGGTGTTGACGGGGCAGGTGCCCACGCATTTGATCGGCAATGACGCGTTTCAGGAATGCGACACGGTTGGCATCACGCGGCCCTGCACCAAGCACAACTGGCTGGTGAAAGACGTGAATGACCTCGCACGGATTATCCACGAGGCATTCTACGTGGCGCGCACGGGCAGGCCTGGTCCGGTGGTTGTTGATATTCCGAAGGACGTGCAATTTGCCAAGGGCAAATATGTGGGGCCTCAGGGCATTCTGGTGAAGTCCTATCAGCCGAAGGTGAAGCCGGATTTGGCGCAGGTGCGCGCAGCTGTGGAGTTGATTGCCAAGGCTAAACGCCCCGTATTGTATACCGGTGGCGGTGTGATCAATTCCGGCACCACGGCTTCAAAGTTGCTCCGTGAATTTGTGGCGATGACGGGAATTCCGATCACCTCCACTTTGATGGGGCTTGGGGCTTATCCGGCTTCCGGCAAAGAATGGTTGGGCATGTTGGGCATGCACGGCACTTACGAAGCCAATATGGCCATGCATGATTGCGATGTGATGATCAACATCGGGGCTCGTTTCGATGACCGTATCACCGGACGCTTGGACGCATTCTCGCCGGGCTCCAAGAAAATCCATGTCGATATCGATCCGTCATCGATCAATAAAACCGTGAAGGTTGATATTCCGGTGATCGGTGATGTGGCGCATGTTTTGGAGCAGATGATTTCACTGTGGAAGCAGCGCAGCATAGAGCTCGATAAAAAAGCCATGGCCGCATGGAAAACGCAGATTGCCGAATGGAAAGCGGTTGATTGTCTGAAGTATCGTCCGAACAAGGACGTGATCATGCCGCAATATGCGGTGCAGCGGTTGTATGAGCTGACGAAAAATCGCGATACTTATATTTCCACAGAAGTCGGTCAGCACCAAATGTGGGCGGCACAGTTTTATCGTTTTGAAGAACCAAACCGTTGGATGACTTCCGGCGGCCTTGGCACCATGGGCTATGGCCTTCCCGCCATCATTGGCGTGCAAACAGCACATCCGAAATCACTCTGCGTTTGTATCGCAGGTGATGCCTCGGTGTTGATGAACATGCAGGAAATGTCGACCGCTCTTCAACATCGTTTGCCGGTCAAGATTTTCATTCTCAACAATCAATACATGGGCATGGTGCGGCAGTGGCAGCAGCTGCTGCATGGCAACCGCTTGTCGGAAAGCTATATGGATTCACTGCCGGATTTTGTGAAGCTGGCGGAAGCTTATGGCGGCACGGGCATGCGTTGTGACAAGCCCGCCGAGCTTGACGGCATGATCCAGAAAATGATCGACACGCCGGGCTTTGTGATTTTTGATTGCCGCGTGGCGCAAATGGCTAACTGCTTCCCGATGATCCCTTCAGGCAAGGCGCATAATGAAATGCTGTTGGGTGCGGATATTTCCGATGAAGAAGTCGGCACTGCGATTGACGCCAAGGGCAAACAGCTGGTCTAGTTCTTGCTCCCTCCTTAACTGAATGTGCCGTTACGGCACAACGGTTAGGGAGACGGTAATGTTAACAACGACGCAAGTTCAGAAGACGGGCCAAGTGCTTGTCGATAGCTTAATCTGGGGATCGAAATGGACAACCGGCTTGCAGCCCACGGTCATTTCCGTTGGTGTGAGCGGTCTCAATCTTACAGCAGCTGAACTCAAAGCGATTACCTCCACGCTGGCTGAGTTTGAACGCGTCATCAATGTGAAGTTCAATTTCGTCGGCACGGCGGCGGCTGATCTTTCATTTAAAATATACGAAGACACCTCAAGTGCGCAACTCGGTTGGTCGGTTCCGCCAGGCGAAACCCGCGTTGCAGGTTTCGGTGACGCCAATATTTTGCGGAATAATTATTTGAACCCTGAAGCGCAATTGGCCAAGGGCAGTGCAGATTATATTACGTTCATGCATGAATTCGCACATGCCATGGGGCTTGCCCATCCGCATGATGCGGGCGGTGGATCAAGCGTTTTTCCGGGCGTAAGTGGCCCGAACGTTTTGGGTTATCATGGTTTGAATCAAGGTATCTTCACCACCATGAGTGCCAATGACGGCTGGGTGAATGGCCCTAACGCGCAAACCACAACGGCTTATGGTTTGCAGTCGGGTTTGATGGCGCTCGATATTATGGCATTACAGAAACTCTATGGAGCCAACACCACAACGGCCGGCGGCAATGATGTTTATACACTTGCAGCCAGCAACGGAATTGGAACAGGCTACACCTGCATTTGGGATACCGGTGGCAATGATACGATTGTCATGAACGGCAACTTGGGCTCCACCATTGACTTGCGTGCGGCCACTGGCTTGGTGCAGGCAGGCGGCGGCGGCTTTGTTTCTTCGGCCAATGGGGTGCGCGGCGGCTTTACGATTGCCGCTGGTGCGGTCATTGAGAATGCCACAGGCGGCAATGGCAGCGACCGTTTGACCGGAAACAATGCCAATAACATTTTAACCGGAAACGGCGGCCACGACCATATTACCGGCGGCCTCGGCAAAGACACGTTGAACGGTGGGACGGGCTATGACCTGTTTTATTTTAACAGTGAACAAGATTCAGGGCCCACAATGCTTTCGGCTGATGTGATCACTGATTTTGATCCGCGTTATGATCGGATAGATCTTCGCACGATGGACGCCAATTCCGGGATTGCCGGAAATCAGGCCTTTAACTTTGCTGGCTTCAAATCGTCATACACCGAAGCCGCGCAAATTAGGGCGGCCTATGTCAGCGGCAATACGGTACTTTACCTGAACACGGATGCTGATATGAGTACGGAATCCGTCATTGTGCTGAAGGGCATTCACTTGCTGGCAGCGGATGACTTTCTGTTATGAGGAAGCCCCATGTCCACCGCTCAACAACCCGCATCCGCCTATATTATTGAGGCGACCAAGCCCGTTGCTCATACCCATGTTTTAGGCGTGGTGGCGGAAAATCAACCAGGTGTGTTGGCGCGGATCATCGGGCTGTTTGCCGGGCGTGGCTATAATATCGATTCATTGACTGTGTCTGAGACCGAGCATGAAAAACATGTATCGCGCTTTACCATCGTCACAACCGGTACAGATAGCGTTTTGGTGCAAATCAAATCCCAACTGGAGCGTATGGTTTCGGTGCATTCCGTTGCAGACCTTACGGTGCAAGGCAATTATCTGGCCCGCGAATTGGCCATGGTAAAAGTAGCGGGCAAAGGCGACAAGCGGGTTGAAGCCTTGCGCTTGGCTGATGCCTTCCGCGCCCGCGTGGTTGATGCTTCTACAGATTCATTCGTGTTCGAACTGACGGGCAAGCCCGACAAGGTAGATCAATTTATCTCACTGATGGTGCCGCTGGGTTTGGTCGAAGTCGCCCGGACAGGTGTGGCCGCAATTGCCCGCGGGCCCGAGGCGATGAAGGGTTAAAGTGGACTGTTAAAAATATCCAAATCCGGAAGGTAACAGCAATCCGGTTTTGTACTAGCGTTGTTGCAGGAGTAACCTCATGGCCTGCAAATTATCAGTCAATGTGAATGCCATCGCGTTTCTGCGCAATCGCCGGGATGTGCCGTGGCCTTCGGTGGTCGGCATTGCGCGGACAGCTTTGCAGGCAGGTGCGCATGGCATTACGGTTCACCCACGGCCTGATGAGCGCCATATCCGGCGCGGCGATGTAACTGACCTTAGGGTGATGTTGCGGGCTGAATTTCCAGGCGCTGAGTTTAATATTGAGGGGTATCCGGATGAGCGGTTCTTGTCGCTGTGTGAGGCTGAGCAGCCGGACCAGGTAACGCTGGTGCCTGATGATCCAACGCAGAGTACGTCAGATCACGGTTGGGACTTTGAACGTCATGGGCACTGGTTAAAACCGATGATTGCACGGCTGCAACACCGCAAGATGCGGGTGTCAGTATTTGTGGATCCGGATGCAGCAGCTCCCGCAAAAGCAAAAGCGATCGGCGCTGATCGGGTTGAAATTTACACCGGCCCCTATGGCGGGGCACTGGAACCAACAGCAATGCAGCGGGAATTGGCAAAAGTTGTGGCTTGCGGCGAGGCGGCGAATGTTGCTGGTGTTGGTTTAAATGCCGGGCATGATCTGACGCGGGAAAACCTGCCGCGCTTGGCTGCGGCTTTACCAAACCTTCAGGAAGTTTCGATT
>JAYUQS010000013.1:0-2296 GCA_043756645.1 Hyphomicrobiales bacterium
GCCAAGAAGTTTGATGTGGCAGAGCTTGAGGAACTGCTGAACAAGGAAAACACCGAGTCAGCTTCGACTTTGGAAAAGAAGGAAGAAGCGGGCACGCCGGAAAAGGCCGAGCAGGATACACAAGGGTCGGATGATGCTGTTTCGGCCACGATTATTGATGGTCTGCGCCAACGCTTCTCTGAATGTTGGGACGTTCCGCCGTCAGTCCGCGAGTCGAAAGAAACAGTTGATTTGTCATGGAAGATGACAAAAAACGGTGGCGTAGTCGGCCAGCCGAATGTGATCGGCGGGAATGGTGGTGGTGTCGCACAACAAGCGGCCGTTGCTGCCGTTTTGGCATGTGCACCTTATGATTGGTTGCCACAAGAGTCTTATAACTTGTGGAAGGAAATTGAGTGGACGTTTGCGCCGCGCTAAGAGGAATTGGATTTGGGTATGATGAAGGACTTGACGTCGATGTGGTCTAAATTTGTTGCAGCATTATTCGCACTTGCGATGATTGCGCTCTTTCCTGTTGTCGCCCATGCGCAGTTGAAAGGCATCAACCAGGACGGTCGGATTGATCCGATCCCACTCGCCATCGCCCCTTTTCTCTCGGGCGGTGCTGATGAGGCAGCGGCCACGGTCACTGGTGTCATCGCCAACAACCTTGGCCGCACCGGATATTTCGAACCCTTATCGCCTGACACATACCCCGAACAAATTTCCAGTCTTGATACCGAGCCTGCATTCGAAGCTTGGCGCGGCATCAAAGCGCGCGCGCTTGTTGCAGGTTCTGTGGAAAATGAGGGCGGTAAAATTCGCGTGACCTTCAAACTCTACGACATCAATTCTGGCCAGCTTCTCGCCAGCCAAAGTCTCGCCGCGTCACCTAAACTCGCGCGGCGTTTGGCGCACCGGGTGTCGGATCAAATCTACAAAGCCCTCACAGGTTTCGAAGGTTATTTTGACACGCGTGTGGTGTTTGTTGATGAATCGGGTGACAAGCGCAAGCGGGTCAAAAAACTCGCGATCATGGATCAGGACGGCCACAACCCGCGCACTTTGCCGGTCAGTGGTGACTTGTTGTTGACGCCGCGTTTTTCGCCGACATCCAATGAAGTGACCTTTATGTCCTTCGGCACCGGCGAGCCACGTGTGTATTTGTACAACATTGACACCAACCAAAAAGAAATCGTCGGTGATTTTCCAGCCATGAGTTTTGCGCCGCGCTATTCACCGGATGGCAATCGCATTGTCATGTCGCTGCAAAGTGAAGATGGTGCAAACTCGAATATTTACGAAATGAATTTGCAGTCACGCAAATTGCGACAGGTCACTGATGTGGCGGCCATTAATACTGCGCCCTCATATTCGCCCGATGGCGGGCAGATGGTGTTTGAGTCAGACCGTGGCGGTACCCAGCAAATCTATATGATGGATGCAAATGGCGGCGGGCAAAACCGCATCAGCTTTGGCAAGGGCCGCTATTCAACACCGGTTTGGTCCCCTGATGGAAAATGGATTGCTTTTACCAAGTCCGCCGGTGGAAAATTCTCGATCGGCGTGATGAAGCCTGATGGCTCAGGCGAACGCATCCTCACCGAAGGCTATCACAATGAAGGCCCGACATGGGCACCAAACAGCCGCGTCATCATGTTCTTCCGCGAAACCGGGGGAGAGAATGGTGGCGCCAGTCTGCACTCGGTTGACGTGACGGGTTATAATGAGCAGCCGGTGGCAACACCGGGCTTTGCCAGTGATCCGGCCTGGTCGCCACGGTTGAATTGACGAAAGTCCAAGTCACCATTCCTGCGGCTGTATGCAATTAAATCTCTGCACACACGCCGGATTGAGGCGATACGCGATAGCACAGGTGTGATCTACTCCACGTGGATCTTGAGCGTTTTTGCTGACACATTCAATACGGCCACCACGACGAGGCTGGCACTTTCAGTCGGGCTCAGTTCTGCACAACCTCTGGCGAGGTACACAAGTTTCGGCGACGGATCATTCCAGGTTCGCGGGTCCTGAAAGGCCAGGCAGAACACACGCAAGTCTGCCGTACGCGTCTCTGGTTCAGGGAGTAACCCAGATGGCTCCAACCGCCGATTGCCGACCCGTGGAGACAGTGGCAGTTTGGTCCATGTCAGCGAATGCGGCGAGTATGATACAACGGGGGTCCCGTTTATGTTGATAGGTCCCGGTGGCCTTACGGACCTAGAGCATCGTGCTGATTTTGTGAATCGATAGGATTCACAAAATGAGTTTGGCGTGATTCACTGGTTGCGGAGGTGGATCATGATTCGCAGTTATT
>JAYUQS010000014.1:0-5925 GCA_043756645.1 Hyphomicrobiales bacterium
TGAAATCAATCGCGACGCCTTGAACGAAGACTGGAATTTGGCTCAACAAAACAAACTTCCAAAGCCGATTGGAGGACTTGATGCTGAATAAGATTGTAGACGTAAAAGTTCTGGCGCCGCATGTACTGTGCGTGACCTATCGCGATGGATTTTCTGCAGTCCATGATTTTGCGCGTTTTAAAAACGAACGCGATAACGCAGCCGCGCCATTGGCCGACCCCGACTATTTCGCCCGCGTGTTCTTAGAACACGGCGCGCTCACTTGGCCCAACGGCTACGACATGTGCCCGGACTGGCTGCGCATGGAGATTGAGCGGGATGGTGCTTTGAAAAGCGTTGCGGCGGCAGAGTGAATTTGAGATGGCTGAAGTCATACTATCTCCGCAGCTAAACCGTCCCCAGAATTCTTCGATGGCTAAAGACGGGTTCATTTTCTGGCCGATTGCAATATTCTATATTATTGCATTCGGTCCTCTTCTAGTCGGCCGATTTTGGTTGCAAGATGATTTCATTGGACTGTTGATCTGGGCGGTATGTTTTGTCTGCGCGTTTCTTATGGCGGCGGTCTATCTGTTAAAATGGCGCTGGCGGAAATCATTGTCTCTTATATTTGCGCCTTTCATCGCTGGTGCTATTGTTACTGCGCAGTTTTATTTCGGTTTTGATGTCCAATGGACCAAATTTCAAGTCATGAGGCCATATTATGTTTGGTCTGTCCGGGGGGTGGACCTTGCGGCCTTTGAGTGGCCAGAGCAGGGTGTTTTTCTGGGCGGAGGTTGGAACGAAACTTTGATCTATGATCCATCAGGTCAAAGAATGTCGGATAGAAAACGCTATCCGTCATTGGCAAAGTATTCTGGCGATACAGTTGAAGTCAGAACTATGGGCGGACACTTTTATCTCGTTACTTCCAGTTATGGGATGGAGTAACACTCACTTCCCCACCCGTTCCGCATAACCATCCACCAGCGCCCTGATCATTTTTTGATAGGGCACATGTTGTCTCTTTGCCTCGCGCTTGAAAAACTCGATGCTGCGACGGGACAAGCTGAGTGTGACTTTCACGTTGTCATCCTTCAGAACAAGTTCCGATGGCATTGGCAGAAAGTCTTTGACGATCTTCACCTTGCCAATTTCACCTTTAGAATATTCAATTGTTCTCTTTTTCATAAACCTGTTTTCCTTTGCGCCAATAGCCTGTGCCAAAAATTCGAATTCTGTTGTCACGCCAAGTAAAGCGCGCAGTCAGAATATTGCCGTCCACTTTCCCGATACAAAAATAGCGTTTTTCAGCTTCGCTGTGGACCAGGTCTTCTGCAATAATGCTGTATGTGTCTTTGAAAGCTTGCTGCGCAAAATTGAAGTCGACGCCATGCTTCCCAATGTTAGCGCATCGGACGAGCAAATGGAATCATTTGCGAAGTGAAAGATGCGTCAGATTCAAAGTGTTAGAGCAGCTTATCGACGGTCAATTGACCGTCGGCTGCTCTAATAAGGTCTTTCTCGCTGTCCCACTCGAATGATGTTGCACTGCCCAACATGAATATGAACTACCATATAAAAGTATGTATATTAAGAAGGGTGGTTATAAAAATAAGAGGCCCCACACTTTCGTGCAGGGCCTAAAAAACGTCACTTACTTACGAACTACTCACCCTGCCACGTAAACAAATGCGCCGTCTTTGGCCTCAGCACGGCCCAAGCCTGGATAGGCCCAGTGATAGCCCAGCATCGCCTTCTTGCCCGCCGCTGACATTTCCAACAGTTTCCTCCGGTTTTTGCCTGCGGTTTCGCCGTCTGAGTCAAAGCCGAATTTCCACTCCGGATGCGCGAAGAAGACGCTCGGCACTGTGATAGCGTCACCTACCAAAATCAGACCATTGTCGCCCGCCAGTTCGAACGAGACGTGGCCCGGTGTGTGGCCTGCGGTGTCGATGACGCCGATGCCCGGCAGCAATTCAACTCCGGTTTTGAAGGTGACGATCTTATCTTTCAAAACAGCCAAATTGCCTTGAATGCCTTTGACCATGCCCTGCATTGCTTCTGGCATTTTCGACGCCAAATCAGGCGCGGCCCAAAAGTTCAATTCATTCTCTGCCATATGGAAAGACGCGTTGGGGAAGGCCAGTTTACCGTCAGCGCCAACAGCACCGAACAAATGGTCGGGGTGGGCGTGGGTGAACACAACTTTGGTGATGGCTGCTGCATCAAGGCCAGCGGCCTTCACGCTTTCCATCAACATGCCTGCGGTTTTACCCATGCCGCCGCCAGCACCTGTATCAAACATGATGACGTCGGAACCGGACTTGGCGATCACCACGTTGACTTCAGGCGCAAAAGTATCGCCCGCCTGCACGGCGGCACCCATGAGGGCTTTCAATTCCTCAGGCTTGGCATCGGGACTGACGATGGCGAGGGGCAATTGCAATGTTCCATCGCTGACCACGGTCAAATCAAACACGCCGTGTTTGAAGCTGTGCGGGCCAGCGAGGGCCAGTGCGGATTGCGGTAATACGCCTGCTGCAATCAAAGCTGATGCAACGCCCAAGAATTTGCGGCGGTCGAGGCGGATAAAGTCAGATTTCGGGGATATGAACATTGTCGCTCTCCTGTGGTTTTCGTATAAGCAATTATCATGGTCCTGTACGTAAGATGTAACAAGACCAATCACAGAATTGTGTACGGAGGAACTGGGCAAATGGCTTTCTGGTCTAAATGGTTTTCGTCGAGCGAGAGCACAACGCCTGCTGGTCCGGCGAAGTCGCTTGAGTACAAGGGTTATGTGATTGACGCCATGCCTTACAAAGATGGCGGGCAATGGCAGCTGGCCGGGCGCATTTCAAAAGATGGTAAAGAACATAAGTTCGTGCGCGCTGACAAGTTCACTTCAAAAGAGGAAGCCGCAGACATTGCGATTTCGAAAGGTCAGTTGATTATAGATCAATCCGGCGATCGGATTTTCAGCTAATCAACCGATCACGTAATTAAAGCTTACAGAAATGCGCTCACCTGTCGCGCGGTTTAGTGGCACTTCATGGCGCAACCAGCTTTCCCACAAAAGCACGGAGCCTGCAGTTGGCGTCACGCTCACATGGCTTTGTAATTCTTGCGCGATGTTTTTCTTGCGGGGAGGGGCGGCCATCATAAACCCCAAGCGCGGGTCTTCATAGACAATCGGGCCAGCACCTTCGGGCACTTTCACATAATAAGTGCCGCTGATCACACTGTTGGTGTGGATGTGGCCGGTGTGGCTGCCACCTTCCGGCAGAACATTGACCCAGAGTGAATCACAAATCGGTTTGCGTTTGCCAATGTCCCACTGGAGGGCCATGGCAAATTCCAACGCATGCTTGTCGAGGATTTTTTCCAGTTTTTTGAAGGCCGGAAATTGATCGCTTAATGTGGCGAAGGACCCGAATGAGGTGTAACCGGCATAGCCATGTTTCTCACACCAGCGATTGCCTGCGGCATCATTGTGGGCGAGGTCAAGTGATGTCACCTCCAGTGCCGCGTTTAATGTGTCGGGTGTGGCAAGGTCTGCGCGGTAAAGCTGTGTTGGAAACAGTTTGGTGATGGTGCTCATGAATTCGGCATAGCGCTGCAATGCTAGGTCATGCAATGTCAATATTCGATAGCAAAATTGCGTGTCTCACTGTAGAAAACCAGACTTACAACATGTTTGAGGATTGCCGATGACGTTTCCAAAACGCCTGCTTGATGGATATGCTAATTTTCGAAGTGGTCGTTATTCTGAAGAGACTGAACGCTACCTGAAACTGGGGCAGGGCACACAAAAACCGACCGTCATGATAATCGCCTGCTGCGACTCCCGGGCGGCCCCTGAAACAATTTTTGACGCAGGCCCCGGTGAGATTTTTGTCATGCGCAATGTGGCCAATCTGGTGCCCCCCTATGCGCCAGATGGCAAGCACCACGCCACATCAGCGGCGATTGAATTTGCAGTCATTGCACTTAGCGTGAAACATGTTGTGGTCATGGGACATGGGCGCTGTGGCGGCATCCGTGCTGTGGTTGATGGCAGTGATCCCTTGTCCTCTGGAGATTTTATCGGCAAGTGGATGTCGGACGTCAAAGACGTGGCCGAAGCTGTGCGCCACGACCACCCGGAAGACCATGCGCATGATCTTCAAACGGCCGTGGAGCATGCCAGCGTTGAGCATTCGCTTGCAAATTTGCGGACCTTTCCGTGGTTGCGTATGCGCGAAAACAAAAATGAAATCACGATCAATGGTGCTTGGTTTGATATCGCCTTGGGTGAGCTTCATGTTTTCGATGAAGAAGACCGGGGCTGGAGTTTGGTGAATGGATCGTAGACGCGTCAGTAAGACTCTGACCGTTCTTGATTGAGCCACAGCCAACCAAACGTCATGGCGCGCTCGGCTGGCCAACAACTTTCAGTGCGATAATTGGTCCGTGTGAAGCCACTGCTGTTCGATCAGGGTTTGTTTGTGGATAACTCCCCTCTATTGTCATCGCCGCACTTGTTGCGGTGATCCATTGTTGTGCGCGAGTGGAGCGTAAAACGTGCGCTATGCGCACGGATTTGATATCGCAACTTCGGGTGCCATGGATTGCCGGAACAAGTCCGGCAATGACACATTCAAAAAATCAGAAAGTTATTTTCCGAGCTTCTATTTGCCCGATTTTTCTTTCGAACAGAAGAACTTCAGTTTCAACGTGATGATCATTTTATTTAACCAGACAGCAGTGGCGTGAAGCGGGCCATGACGGACAGTGTGAATGGTTCATTTGAAGCAGCTCAATCAGGCTTTAATGGCTCGTGTCTCTCTTCAAGGACGCGGAATCAAACCGTGGCAAGTCCAGTCAGGTCAAGAGACTGCACGTACGGGAAGACTATCGAGAGCCTTTGCATGCTCTGCTTTGCGCTGTTGCCAGCTTTGTATTTTTGGCAAGATCAAGCAACCTTCCAAATCAGAATTGAGCGCCGAAAGCAATCGTGAGGGTATTGGCCGACCAGAGAAATAACCTTGAATTTCATTGCAACCGGCTTTTTCGGCTAACTGCATTTGTTGTGCTGTTTCCACACCCTCCACCAAGACGGGAACGCGAAGAGCTTTACCCAATCCAACAACGGCCGTAAAAAGGGCGTCCGAGCGTCCATCATTGCCAGTCATTTGAATAAATGAACCGTCAACTTTGATGCGATCAAATGGAAACGAACTGAGCATGGATAGCGAAGAATACCCTGTTCCAAAGTCGTCCATCGCGATAGAAATACCGAGAGCCTTTATCTGCCGAAGATTGTGAAGCGCTCGGTTGAGATCATGAATTAATGCTGTTTCTGTGATCTCAAGCTCAAGTCGGCTTGGCGAAATACCATTTTCAAATAATGCAGAGCGAACTTGATCAACGATGTATGGCTGGCAAATTGCGCGGGCCGACAAGTTGACCGCTAGTCGTTGTAGCCAATTGTGTTCAGTCAATAATTGACAGGCGGAATCTAAGACCCATTTGTCGATGTCCATGATCAAACCGGTTTCTTCAGCGATTGGAATGAATTGCGCTGGCGACACATTCCCGCGTTTTGGGCAAACCCAACGCAAAAGTGCCTCAAATCCCAAAAGTTGTCCAGTTACTGTAGCAAACTGCGGTTGAAGATCAAGGCTAAGCTCATTGCCTTCAATAGCATACCGCAAATCATTTACAATGCCACGGCGTTCGCGAACCAATTTGTCCATGTTCGCATCAAATATGCAAATTGAACGATCAAGAGCAGCTTTACCTCGATACATAGCGAGATCAGCATTGGCCAATAGTTCTTGACGGTCCAGCCCATGATCAGGAAAAAGTGCAACGCCCAGAGTGACGCTGCACTCAATGTTTTTGTCTTCCCATTTCAATGAAACTGACAGGCATTCAACAATACGAGATGAAAGCTCCAAG
>JAYUQS010000015.1:0-5904 GCA_043756645.1 Hyphomicrobiales bacterium
GCGATCGGGGATATCTGCAAACTATATAGTCCAGAGGAGTGCTGGAACTACTTCAGGGAAGCTGGATATGCGTCAGATTAAAAGCATGATGCTCTAGTGCAGGGTGATGGGAGGGAGAGGTCCCTTCTTCGATTTCGCTTATTACGTCCCCGCCGCCGCCGCCGGATCAAGCAAGCGATGCAGGTGCACGATGAAGTAGCGCATTTGCGCGTTATCAATTGTCTCACGCGCTTTCCCAACCCAAGCTTGGTGCGCCGTTTCGTAGTTCGGATAAAAACCGACCACATCCAAACTCGCCAGATCTTTAAACGTTATGTCTGTAACGTCAGTCAATTCGCCACCAAACACGAGATGAATGAGTTGTTCTTTCTGGTCGGCGGCTTTGGCCATGTCAGAGATTCTCCACTGCTGAAACAAGTTGCTTGTGCCATTTCTGTTGTGACGCAACAAGGCCCAGCTGGTGATGCTCCGGTCGGTTGAAGCGCATGGCTTGGCCCTTCTGTGTTGTCACAACACCACCCGATTCTGTGACCAGCAAAACCCCTGCCGCCAAATCCCAATCCTGTTTATTGCCAAGCGAAATGGCAGCAGGGATATGCCCCTCCGCCACCAAGGCAAAGCGCAACAACAGCGGCCAACTGGAACTGACTTGTGTTGGAAGCCCGGATTTTTCAACCGCCAAAGCCCCAAGCTTTGGCACAATCACATGGCCCGTGCTTGGCTGCGATGTAAGCTTCACATCATTGCGAAATGCACCACCAGCTTTGACGGCGTGATACATCACATCATCGAAAGGACAATAAATGCCGCTGGCGATTGGCGCACCATTTTCTGTCAAAGCCAAACCAATGCCCCAGAACCGCGTCACTTCAGAAAACGCCCGCGTGCCATCAATCGGGTCCGCAATCCAAAGCCGAGATTTACTCAAACGCTCCGGCGTGTCTTTCGACTCTTCCGACAACCAACCATCATCGGGTCGCGCTTTTGTGATCGTGGATTTCAGCAACTCATCAACCGCGAAGTCAGCCTCGGTCACCACCGTGCCATCAGGTTTGTTCCACGCTTTAGGCTTCTTGCCATGAAAACCCATGGCCACTTTGCCAGCCTCACGCAGTGTGTTTAAGAGCAACGATAGATCGTCCATCTCAAATCCCGGCAATCGTCATGTTACCAAGAAAGCACGACGGCACATTCATGCCGCCGCGGAAAATCAAATCCGATGCTGGTTCTAAGTTCGCAAACATATCCCGCAAATTGCCAGCCACCGTAATGCCGCTGACGGGGTAGGCAATTTCACCGCCTTCAATCCAGAAGCCGGAAGCGCCGCGCGAATAATCACCCGTCACCATGTTGATGGTGGAGCCGATAAATTCAGTCACCAATAATCCAGTGCCCATATCGCGCATCATCTCCTCAGGGCTGCGCGCACCCGCTTCCACATGCAAGTTGGAAGGTGAAGCACCGGGTGGTGAAGTCAGCCCGCGCGAACCATGCCCAGTGGGAGAAAGTCCCAACTGACGTGCTGCCCGCAAATCCATAATCCAGGTTGTCAGCACACCCTTGTCGATGATGTTGCGTTTGTAAGTCGGCAAGCCCTCACCATCAAACGGACGCGACGAAGGCCCGCGCAAACGATGCGGGTCTTCCACCAATGTCACATGAGGCGCGAAAATCGCCTTGCCCATATCTTCTTTCAAAAAGCTGGTGCCCCGCGCAATCGCGGAACCAGAAATGCCGCCCAGCATATGCCCAAACAAACTGGACGCCACACGCCGATCATAAATCACGGGGATGGTTTGTGATGCAATCTTGCGCGGGTTCAATCGCGCTACGGCACGCTCGCCTGCTGTCACGCCAATTTTTTCAGGTTGATCCATATCCTCAAAATGCGTGGCCCCATGGCCATCATAGTCCCGCTCCATGGCAGTCCCTTCACCGGATACCACCGATGCGCTGATGCCGAAGCTTGTGCGCTCCCAAGCCCTGGCAAAACCATTCGACGCCGCCATCGCCACGTATCGGCGTGACGAGCTTGCTGAACCACCATTGCTGCGAGTGACGCCTTTTATGCCAAGCGCGGCATCCTCCGCCCGCAAGGCCAAGACTTTGAGTTGCTCCATGCTGAGTTCGGTTTTTGAAAGCAAATCCAAATCCGCAACATCACCCACCAATTGTTCAGGTGCAGCAATACCGGCGTAAGGATCAGGCGGCGCCAATTTTGCCATGGCAATGGCGCGGTCGACCAAGCGCTGCAAACCATCCCTCGTTAACACACTGCCGCCAATCAAAGCCGCCGATTGCCCCACAAACACGCGGAGGCCAACGTCTTGCGCTTCTGATTGTTCAAACTCCTCAATTACGCCATGGCGCAAAGACACGCCTTGCGCATGCGAAGAAATGGCAATGGCATCAGCAGATGTTGCACCCGCTTTCAAAGCCATGGCAACCACATCAGAGGTTATCGATAAAAGGTCATGCGTCATCGTGTCAAAGTATCCAGAAGTAGTCCGGTGAGAAACAGAAGTCCGAATGTGCGGTTGGACTTGAACAATTTCAAGCACAGAGCAGAATCAGAGTGATCAAAAGATTGTAATTGCCATGCCGCATGAAGGGCCGCTGCGGCAAGTCCTAGATAAGAGGCAACACCAGCGCCAATCATCCACAAGGCGGCGGCGAAACAAATCACCGCAGCAGCAAAAAATGCTGAAAGCCAGGGTTTGCTATTGGCACCAAACAAAAGGGCTGTCGATTTCACCCCGATCAGAACATCATCTTCTTTGTCTTGATGCGCATAGATCGTATCATAGCCCAGCGTCCAAAAAATTCCGCCCGCATAAAGCACCACAGCAGGAAGCGAGAGTGAACCATGCGTTGCACTCCACCCCACCAAAGCCCCCCAATTGAAGGCCAGGCCCAATACAAACTGCGGCCAATAGGTGATGCGTTTCATAAAGGGGTAAACCGCAACGATTAGCAACGACGATGCGCCCAACACCACCGTGTACGAATTGAACTGCAACAATATCGCAAGACCAATCAGCGCTTGAACAGCCAAAAACACAAATGCGGCTTTGCGCGACACACGCCCTGATGCGATGGGGCGGTTTTTTGTGCGTTCCACCTTCGCATCAAAATCGACATCCGCCATATCATTGAGGGTACAGCCCGCTCCTCGCATGACAATGGCACCGATCAAAAACAACAGCGCAAACCAGAGGGAGGGCACCCCGCCGTCGATGGCAATTTGCCCCAAGGCCAATCCCCACCAGCAGGGCAACAGCAGCAACCACCAACCAATCGGACGATCCAGCCGCATCAATTGCGCATAAGGCAGAGCGAAGTTTGGCAGGATGCGTTCCACCCAGTTTTGCGGGGTCGCATCAGCAATTCGCGTTGCACTGGCATCTAACATAGTCAGCGTGTTACACGAGCGTTATGGCAAAAACCACACCCCGCTTATATGTTGAATCGTCGCTGTCTGTATCAGCGGAATTTGCGCTGGAAAAAGAGCAGGGGCATTATTTGGTGCATGTGCTGCGTCTGGCAAGCGGCGATGCTGTGGCCCTGTTCAATGCGCGTGACGGTGAGTGGCTTTGCTATATCACAACCGTCTCCAAGAAGTCCGTCGAAGTGCGGGTGGAACGCGCCACCGCTGCCGTGCAAGCGCCGCCCGATATTGATTATCTGTTCGCGCCCCTGAAACACGCGCGGCTTGACTACATGGTGCAGAAGGCGACCGAACTTGGTGCGCGACGTTTGCGCCCTGTCATCACCCAGCGCACCATTGCCGAGCGGGTGAATTTGGAACGGATGAAAGCCAACGCCATTGAAGCTGCTGAGCAATGCAATCTGGTTTTTGTGCCGGAGGTGTTGGAACCAACAACACTCACCAAAGTGCTGGAGGGTTGGGATGCATCGCGCCGATTGATATACTGCGATGAAACCTCAATTGTAGCAAATCCGGTTGACGCCCTCAAAGGCATCACAGCACCCGCCGCAGTTCTGGTTGGTCCCGAAGGCGGCTTCACCAATGAAGAACGCGCACATCTCAAAAGCTTGGCCTTCGTCACCCCAATTTCACTGGGCCCCCGCATTATGCGGGCCGATACGGTGGCCATTGCCGCCTTGGCCATGGTGCAGGCCACCATCGGCGATTGGTCATAAACCGTAATGTCTGGCATCACATTTTGTGGCTTGCCGCCACAACACTTCATGCTTACAAGATCGTCGAAAAATGAGGACGGGTTAAAGTGAGCGGACCAACACCTGATACGGCGGAAGCCAAGGCGACGATTGAATCGAAGGCGCAAATGATTGGCTATTTCGCCAAGGGCGAAAAACCAAAAGCCCAATGGCGCATCGGCACCGAGCACGAAAAATTTGCGTTCCTCACCGACACCTTGCAGCCCGTACCTTACGAAGGCGCACGTTCAATCCGCAAATTGCTGGAGGGCTTGCGCGACCGCTTCGGCTGGGACGGCGTTTATGAAGGCGAGCACATCATCGCTTTGGCTGATCCCAAAGGCATGGCCAATATTTCGTTGGAACCCGGCGGACAATTTGAACTTTCAGGCGCACCATTGGAATCGGTCCACGACACTTGCGCTGAAGTAAACGAACATCTGCAACAGGTCCGCGAAATTGGCGATGCTTTGGGCATCGGCTTCATTGGACTTGGCGCAAGCCCGGTGTGGAAAAGGGCGGAAACCCCGGTCATGCCCAAAGGCCGTTATGGCATCATGGCACCCTATATGGACAAGGTCGGCACCATGGGCCGCGATATGATGTTCCGCACTTGCACGGTGCAAGTGAACCTCGATTTCGCATCAGAGGCCGACATGGTGAAAAAGCTGCGCATGTCCGTCGCGTTGCAACCCATCGCCACAGCACTCTTTGCCAATTCGCCATTTTTGGAAGGTAAGCCCAACGGCTATAAATCCTTCCGCAGTCACGTCTGGACCGATACCGACAATAACCGTTCGGGCATGCTGCCCTTCGCTTTTGAAAGCGGCATGGGCTACGAGCGTTACATGGAATACGCCCTCGATGTGCCGATGTATTTCGTCATGCGCGGCGGCAAGTTTGTGAATTGTGCAGGTGAAAGCTTCCGCAAATTCCTTGATGGAAATCTGCTGCAACTCCCCGGCGAAAAACCCACAATGAAAGATTGGGCCGATCACCTCACCACCATTTTCCCCGAAGTGCGTTTGAAGAGCTATTTGGAAATGCGGGGCGCCGATGCAGGTCCGTGGCGGCGCTTATGTGCCCTGTCGGCCTTTTGGGTGGGGTTACTTTATGACCAATCCGCACTTGATGCGGCATGGGATGTGGCCAAAGGCTGGACCGCCGAAGAACGCCAAGCCTTGCGCGATGCGGTTCCCACGCAAGGCTTCGACGCAATCATCCGTGGACGGACGGTTCGCGCCATCGCCGGAGAAGTTTTGAAAATCTCCCGCGCTGGTTTGGACGCAAGGGATATTCACGGCCGCAATGGCAAACTGGAGTCAGGCTTTTTGGATGTGCTGGACGAGTCAGTCGCAACCGGTAAAACTGCGGCTGATCAATTGTTGGAGTTGTATAATGGCGCGTGGAACGGCGATATTTCGCGGGTATTCCGGGATTTTGCGTATTGAGCGCAGTCCCTCATCCGGCCTGTCGGCCACCTTCTCCCGCGTTTTGTGTGGGAGAAGGTGGCCGAAGGCCGGATGAGGGAATTGTTTCAGACATTTACAGTATATTTTCCATTCTAGGAAAATAACACTTGGCACCGCGCGGTCCTTCTGCGAGAAACCGCAACACTCCAGACATGTATCCAGACTTCAACAAGCTTTTAACTTCGGAAGGCGACGTTGGGTTTATTTATATGCCTGAACTGATACGGGATCGCACTGCAAGCGTAATCCC
>JAYUQS010000016.1:0-5824 GCA_043756645.1 Hyphomicrobiales bacterium
CGCAAGGTCATGGGTGATTTTGCCGCCAAGAAAGTGGAACAATCAGAACATCAGGTCCGCCGCACCATGGACGAGCTGATGGGTGAAGCCATCGCCCAGATCAAGGCCCAGTAATGTCTGGCGCATCATTCGGCCTGCGCAAACGCCTCGCCACGGGTGAGGCGCTGGTATTCCCGTGGTTGGGCACACCCGGCGCTGAGCTGGCAGGGCAGGTGGCACGGTTGGGTTTTGATGCTGTTGCCATTGACCTGCAACACTCCGTAACAGACATGGGCGACGCCGCCAAACAAGTGGCCGCCATCAACGCCGTCGGCAAGCCTGCCATCCTGCGCGTGCGCTGGAATGACCCCGGCATTGTGAACTCGGCATTGGACATGGGAGCCGCCTGCGTCATCGCGCCGATGACCAACACGGTGGCGCAGGTGCAAGCACTGGTCAAAGCTGCGAAGTATCCACCCGTAGGGCAGCGCAGCTGGGGCGGTTATACGATGCTGCAATCGGCAGGGGTGACAGCGGGCGATTACTTAAAGCAAGCCAATCACGAAACGCTTGTTATGGCGATGATCGAAACCCAGGAAGCTCTGGACAATCTGGACGCCATCGCCGCCGTGCCGAGGTTGGATGGACTGTTCGTCGGGCCATCAGACCTATCGATTGCGTTGAGTAATGGCGCGAAGATTGATCGTTTGGGCGAGGCAACACTGAACGCGATGAAAAAAGTTGTGGCGGCGTGCAAGAAAAACGGATTGATCGCAGCAGCCTTCGCCGGGAATGTTGAGGGCGTGAAGGCCTACAGCGAAATCGGGTTCACGTTCATGGCGGGGCCAACGGATACGGATTTGATGCGGGCGGGTGCGGAGATGTTTTTGAAGGGGTGAGCGACAAAGCGCTCGGGCTAGCCTATCCCTGCGAAGTTAAGCAAGGTCTGAAGCCTTTCAATCAATGTCCAAATCGAATTAATTGGTTTCACTCTTTCTTCGATACCTTGCAGGATCAACTTTATAATAGGTTTTGATCGCCTTCCTGAAACTTGTTCAGAAAGAGTTGCGATTAGTTCCCCCAAATCTCGTTTGGTTTCTGCGTTCATTTCATTGGAGTCTATAATCGCTTGAGTGACTATCCTTATTTGTTCGCCTAATTCTTCGACATCACTCCCGGCAGTTATCGTGATAACCGCTTCGATTTTGGCGAGGTCGCCAGTGTTCAACATTCCGACATTGGAGTTCTGAATGACAATATGACTTGGCATTTGTGTTGCTTTCAAAGAGGTCGCCAACGCATTAATTGGAATTCTGCTGTTACCCAAAGACATCCCCATGGCCGACTCTAACTGGTCTTCAGCTTGGTTCAACATAGCAGCATTTAGTATTGCGTTCCTAAATTGAATGTCTTGTGCTGTCTTATGACAGGACAAGCAAAGAGCAATATCCTCGTTATATATATACAGCGCCGGACGTTCACATTGATTGCATTTCATACTTATGTTTATTACTCGAGGAAGTGTTGGGTGACAACTCCCAGCATAATGGATCACCGGAACTAGTCCGGCTATGACAGTTGTGGCGTGGACCGTCATTCCAAACGCGCACGTAACATAGTGGAGTAAGCGATTTGGAAACCAGCTAAGTGTCAAACAAGAAGCTGGCTTCCAAATCACTCGTTCCGCTACGCTGCACTCGTGTTTGGAATGACGGTCAATTGATGAATTAATTGTATTAAATAAGCTTGCGAAAGAAAGCTTCCATCTCAGCATCCGGAACCAATTCCGTTGCCAAACTCATCCGACGACGAACCTCGGCCTGTTGTGCAGGGGCCAACTGCAAGGCCGATGTTTCCTGATCTGCAATATCCAACAACATCGCCGCGATTTCATCTTGCCGCGCGGCGGGGAGCATTTTGGTTTTTGCGATAGAGCGGTCGAGCAACTGGGTCATTTCCAAAAGCTAACATAGACTGCCTTTACAGTACAATCCCTCACAACTCCGGCACCAGCTGTTCTAACTGCTTCACCGCAATCCGCGCCCCCACCATATTTGGGTTCATGCTCAGCGCTTCTTTGAATGCCGCCAAGGCTTCCGCATTCTTACCCTGACGCTGATAAATCATACCTCGACCAGAAAGCGCCCCAAAATGCCGGGGTTCCAGATCCAGCACTTTCACGATATCGGCTAAGCTGACATCCAAGCGGCCCATCATAAAATACAAGGTGGCGCGTTTGTTCCAGACTTCTGGAAAATTCGCGGACGTGGCCAACAGTTCCGTCATTTGCTTATCCGCCAAATCAAACGCACCGATATTCATAGACTGCGTGGCCAGTGCCAGCTTGTCATTGTCAGCCGCTGTTCCGCCCTGCATCCACAGTGACCAAATCTTAGGCTCGATGCGCAAGGCTTCCGACCCCACATCAGGTGCTCGCAATTTCGCAAACAAGGTGTCAAGTTCAGGCGAGGGCTGCTGTGCGATGGCACTGTTCAGTCCGGCCAACAGCACGGCGATGATCAACCACAGGCGGCGCATGATTTTCATATTGCATCATACGCGCGACTTTTCAAAGCGGTTCCATTTGACCTCTTGATCAATTTCAGGTGAAACAGTGTCACTATGGATAAACCCGACGCAAAATTAATGCCCGCCCACGAAATCATTCTCGACCGCTTGTTGGCGCTTGTCGAAGCCGCCGGGCCTTTGGGTGCGCAGACTGACAAATATTTCACCAACACCTCCCGTATCGTCGGGGCTATGGGCGACACCCAAGTCACCTTCGCCGTCTTCATGCGCCGCCGCGTCGTGGCTGCTTTGGAGCCTGCCATACGCTTGGCGAAAGCCCTGGTGCCGGGCGTGAAGATCACACGCTTTGTGGAGGAGGGCGAAGTGGTGCCTTCTGAGCGCAAGCTGATGGAAATCACGGGCTCGCTCAAAGCCCTGTCAGAAGTTGAAACCCTGTTGCTGCAAAAAGTAGGCTTTCCCTGTGTCTCTGCCAACAACGCCTATGAAATGTGTCTGGCCATGCCGGGCTCAGCCTTTATGGATATGCATGCCCGCCACGGTTCAGGCGCTGAGATGAATATTCTGGCGTCTTACGGTGCCATGGTGGGCAGTCGTGCGGCACGCCATAAAAACCGTGGCGTCAAGGGTTTCATCGGTTCGTCGCAAGATCTCACCGCACCGTTGTTTGGTGCGAAAGGCGGCATGGGCACCATGCCGCACGCATTGGTGGGATATGCCAATGGCGACGTATTGGCGGCGCTCAAAATGTTTGAAACGTCTATTCCTGAGGCCACGTCGTTAATCGCGCTGGTGGACTATACTGGCGAAGAAATCAAAGACTCTCTCCGTTGCGCCCAATGGTTTTACGAAGACGCCAAACTGCACGAAAAAGGCAAAACCTTTGGCGTGCGTCTGGACACCCATGGCGGGCGCTTTGCCGAAGGCTTGGACTATGAGAAGTCAGTTGAGGCTGTCGGTGAGTGGCTTGGTGTTTCAGGCGAATACAATATCGTCGAAACCGTTCTTGGTGGCCGCGCCTTCCAGCTCGACCCCTCGAATATTCTCGTCGACAAGGTACGCCGTATTCTTTTTGGTAAAGGTGTATCAACAGCATCGGCCATTCATGTCCGCCGTGCCTTGGACAAGGCTGGCTACAAAGATGCGATGATTGTGGGGTCTTCCGGTTTCGATGCGCAGAAGTGCCAAATCATGGGCGCTGCCAAGGCGCCGTTAGACATGGTCGGCACCGGTTCGTTCCTGCCAGCCACACTGACTGAAACCTATGCTACCGCTGATATTATTAAATATGGCGATGTCAAACGTGTCAAAGTCGGTCGCGAGTTTTTGTTCGATTAAGATTAATTGTTAGACACGTGTAGGGTGCGATCCGCTGAGCGGATTGCGCCTTCGTCGTTTTTGTCCCATGTTGTTTGCTGAAGGGAGGGCAACTTTGGGGAATTCTAAATCATGAAGAAATTTTTGATGGCTGCCATGGCATTTGTGATTGCCGCGTCTTTCGCAATTGTTCCAGCTGAAGCTGCAAAACGCCGCAAGAAACAGCGCGTGCCGCGCTTACCTCCTGTTGTGCAAGTTTATATTGATGTTTCATCGCAGTCTATGAATGTGCGCGTCAATGGCTGGTCATATGGCAACTGGCGCGTGTCAACTGGCCGCGAGGGTTTTTATACGCCGCGCGGCAGCTTCAGTGTGAAGCGCATGGCCAAGACCTATTACTCGCGCAAGTACGATAACGCGCCGATGCCGAATTCGGTTTTCTTCTATGGCGGCTTTGCCATTCATGGCACCAATCAAGTGAGCAGATTAGGCCGTCCGGCTTCGCATGGTTGTGTGCGCCTGGCTCCACGAAATGCAGCGGCACTTTACGCATTGGTGCAAAAACACGGGCCACGCCGCACGCGCATTACGCTGGCGAACTAAACGGATTGACGGCTGGGGTTGGCTTCATCATGTTAACGCATAATTTGGGAGCGTAGGTATGACAAGAGTTGCCATCATCACAGGCGGTGCACAAGGACTTGGTGCGGCGATTGCGAAGCAGTTTTTGCATGATGGCTTTGCGGGTGTTGTGTTGCTTGATCGCAATGCGGATCGATTGGCATTGGAAGCAAAAGCGCTTTCAAAATTTGGAACAGTTGCCACGCTCACTGCTGATTTGCGCGATGATACAACCCCGGAAAAGGCTGTTGCGATGGCGTTGGAGCGATTCGGTCGGCTTGATGTATTGGTCAATGCGGCGGGCAACACAGAGCGTTGCGGTGTTGAAGATGCTACCGTTGAAGCGTTCCACCGGCTTTATGACATCAATATCAAAGCGCCGCTTTTTCTCATGCAAAAATCTGCAGCGGCTATGACGCGCGGTGGCTCAATCATCAATATCTCTTCGATGCTGGCTTACGGTGGCCCGCCGGATATTGGGATTTATGCAAGTTCAAAAGCGGCACTTGTGGCCTTGTCGAAAAATGCGGCCAATACGCTGAAAAGCAAAGGCATCCGCGTCAACTGCATCAACCTCGGTTGGGCCAATACTGAGGGTGAACATAATTTGCAGGTTGGTTTTCACAAACAACCACAAAACTGGGCGGAGCTTGCCGCTGCGAAAGTGCCATTTGGCAAATTGATCGCACCTGAACACGTCGCGGGCACTTGCGCCTATCTGGTATCGTCGGCGGCTGAACTCATGACAGGTGCGGTTATCGATTATGAACAAATGCCAATCGGAACTTATGATTTCCATCCGATGGTAAAACGGGACTGAACTCCGCTGGAATTCCCTTCCCACAAGCGTTGTCATATGCACATCTCTTTCGGGGGCGTTTTCGGTTGGTCATAAAACTCTGCTTTATCCCCATTTACCGTCATCCCGGCGAAGGCCGCTATCAGATACACACATTTTTTTGAGTATGATAATCGAGTTGCAAAACGCTCAAAATGAACGACTTAAATTACTGTATTTAATATATAATTCCGTCATCTTCGCGAACGCGGGGATCCAGACTTTCCACCAACTCGCTTGTTGAAAGTCTGGATTCCCGCGTTCGCGGGAATGACGGAATTATATATTAATTATAGTTACTTAAGTCGTATATTTTAAGCGTTTTGCGACTCGGTTATCATACTCAAAAAGATGTATGAATCCGATAGCCGCGTGATGAGGCGTCGCGATAATTTTCTGACTCTCAAAAAGTTGAATTCTGAAATTGGCCAGCTGGACAATCTGTATCTTGATCAGGCTGGAAAAGTAGAGAAAGTTTTTGAACTTGCTTCTTTCGTTTGAATGGTAAATGCCGTTCCATTCGTCACCTCGGAAAACTGGAAA
>JAYUQS010000017.1:0-5803 GCA_043756645.1 Hyphomicrobiales bacterium
CCGTTCAGGTTTGGATAGCGGGCAAGCACAGCTTGTGCCACTTCCTGGCCCTTGTCTGGATTGTCGTGGCCAGCGGCTGCGACCAATTTAATGTCGGGATATTTAGCCATCAGACGGGCAACAAAGCCGATGTAGCGCAGGTTGGTGACGTAGAAGTCATTGGCGAAATACATGGCCGCAACTTCGCCCTTGCCGCCGATTGCGGTTGCAAGTTCGTCAGCAATATACATGCCGAGTGCAAGATTGTCTGACGACACGATTGACACATAGTCTTTGCCGGGATCCATGCCTTCAACGGCTTGGTCGATGAACACGACCTTTGCGCCACCATCTTTCAGTGCTTTGAATGCGGCCGCTGTCGTTTTGCCATTCAGTGGAATGGACACCACAAGGCTCGGCTTCAACACAGCGATGGTTTCAAGATCGGCGATCTGCTTGGCATCGTCCCAGTTGGCATTGGTTTCGGCTACAACTTTGACGCCGTATTTTTCAAAGGTTTCCTTGAGGCCGATCAATTGTTCAGAAGCCCAGTCATCGCCCAGCCAGCCCATCGAAAGTCCGACGGTGAAATTGCCAGCCTTGATCTTGGCGGCTTGTTCTTCGGTGATCGTGATGGAAGAGCCAAGAACACCGGTTTCACCACGTTGACCATCGCTGACCACGGTGTTGGAGAGGTCGTCAATCTTGGCGAGCTCAAGTGTTTTGGCGGATGGTGCGGTGTACCACAGTGGGTGTTGAATATCGGCAGCGATGTTGTCGGCTGCGAATGTCACAGTGGACATTGCCATGCAGGCGAGCAGTGCGGTCGTTGCCTTGAGAGCAGCGCGTCTGGTGTAGGTCATGTTTTTTCTCCTGTTGATGATTGTTTTGGTTTTGGTTGGTGTAGTTTCAGCGATTCAGCATGAATTCACGCAGCATCTTGGCGAGGCGATCTTCTGCCTCCCAAGCCAGGCTGTGTCCGCATTCCTCAAAGATCTCGGCGCGTTCAACGCCGGTAGAGACTTTGCGCATTTGATCTTCAACAAGCGGCCCGAAAAATTCTGGCGCACCCACCGTCATGATCGGCAAGGTCAATTTGGTCTTCTTGAGTTCTTTGTTGATGCGGGCGTTTTTCAGGCCTGCACGATAGGTTTCAAGGCAGCCACGCAAACCGCCAGGCGCTGCAAGGCGGGCAATCCATTCGGAAATGGCCTCATCGGAAATTGCATTCGGATTCCAGGTTTCAGCCTTGATCCAGAATTCCCAGAATTCGCGCTCTTTGCCCGTGATCAGCATTTCGGGCAGGTGGGGAATCCAGAAAAATGGAATGTGCCATACCCAAACACCCTGTTGGCGGAACTGAGCTGAAATGTTATCTGGCGTAAATTGAGACCATTCCTCAAGACCTTCGCCCGATAGCAACATTTCGCAGAATGACAGCGTCTTGACGCGTTTGCGTTCCGTTGCGGCGAGGGCATAGGCAAATTCCGCGCCGCGATCTTCACCGTGGAGATGGAATGTCTCATGGCCGAGGAAGGTCATCAACTCTGCCATGTCTTTGGCGTTTGTAAGGGAATCATAGCCTTCTTCGGCGGGTGGCTTGTCGGTGTGGCCAAAGCCGCGAAGGTCAGGGGCCACGACTGTGAAATGTTCTGTCAACAGCGGAAACAGCTTGGCCCAATAAAAGCTGGTCTTCGGCGTTCCATGCAATAGTAGCAGCGCTGGACCTTTTCCGGCGGTAACATAATGCATGCGGATGCCATTGACGCGCGCACGACCGTGTTTGACAGCATGACCCGTGTGATCAAAAATCTCAGCCATGGATCCTCCCAAGATCGTCGTATTTGAACTTTTGATTTTTTGTTGAGTAGAATGTTCACTGTTTTAGAACAAATGTCAATTCTAAAAATCATATGTTCAGTATAGGCGTGCAGGAATCGATCTGAAATATGCGGAATATTGTTGAGTGAGTGTGCCAAATCGCTATTTTGTCTCAATAATCACCGTCACCGGGAGCGACTTTTGCAATTTTAAGATTGACAAATGTTCACATCGGTAGTGAACTTGAGCAAAATTGGAAGGGGTAAGTTCGACGTGCCCCAATTCCAGAATCAACACAAACGGGAGACACGCAATGGCAACAGCACTGGACAAATTCGCCGATATGAAACCGCAGTGGGACGAACCGTTGATGATTGAGTCCCATCAGAACGGTGTTCGCACCAAAGCGATGAACCCGAACACACCCATCACCGATGATGAACTCGTTGAAGATGCAATTCGTTGCTGGGATGCGGGTGCCACGGCGATCCATGACCACAATTCGGACTTTGATCTTCTCGGCAAGGCTGCCTTTGACGACTACATGAAGGTTTGGGATCGCATTTTGAAGGCGCGGCCAGATATGATCTGGTATCCAACAACCTGCAATAACAACCTCGTCGCTCCCGGCGATTGTGGACTGGAGCACGTCCACTTTCTGAACAAGCACGCCAACGTTCAGGTGGCCGTCGTTGATACCGGCATCGACCAGTTTGTGATTGATGAGGACGCAGAAGGATATTCGCTGGGTCGCGCCTATGGTTGGGACCTGACGCAGGTTGCCGCTCAAGTGAAATTCTGTCGCCAACGCGATATTGCCATGATCTGGGGTGTCTATGAGCCTGGCCATCTCCGCGTGGCGCGCCACTATGTAGACCGCGGCATGTTCACCAAGGGCACCAACTGGGATTTCTATTTTGTTGGAAAATACGGTCTGACATCGACAAAGCAAATCGGCACCTGTGGCATGGAGCCATCGCTTGAGAGCCTCTACTATTACCTCGACATGATCGCCCAGGCCAAACACAAGCTGCCGTGGTTTATCTCGATCTGGGGTGAAGGTGACTATGACTATCGCCCGCTCGTCCGCCGCACTATTGAGCTTGGTGGGCACGTCAAGACGGGCCTCGAACTGCACTACGCGCCTCATCGCAATCCAACGAACCTTGAACTTCTGCAAGAGGTACAAGCAATTGCGCGTGAAGTCGGTCGTCCGCTCGCCACCCAAGACGATGCGCGCCGGATCTACGGTATCACGTGATGTCAAATTGATCTTCCCTACTTGCGGGTTCGGCTGGCAAACTCTGACGGTCGGGTGATTCTTCAGATTCCTCGCAAGGAGCAAAGAATGACAGGCCGCGACATGACTTTCCAGGAAACACCTGATCACGCAAAAACTCGCATTGCCTGGCTCTACTATATGGAGGGCAAGACGCAGGATGAGATCGTTATCCAAACCGGATGGAGCAAGTCAAAAGTGCTGCGCGTTCTTGCTGCGTCAAGGCTCGATGGCACCGTCCAGATTCGGGTGACGACCAACCTTACAAAGTGCATTGAACTCGAACGTGCACTTGAAGAGCGTTGGGGCTTCTCTCGTGCCATTGTCATTCCCGAGCCGCAAGACCAGGCTCAAACCCACTCCATTTTGGGCGCGGCACTTGGCGCTTACATCTCCCAAAATGTTTCAAGCCATATGACGATCGGTCTGGGATGGGGCAAGACGCTGACCAGTGCGTTGTCCCATATCGTATCGCCAAAGGTAGAAGGCACTCGCGTTTTGTCGATGCTTGGCGGCTTGACGCGCGTGAGCAGTGTAAACCCTTCTGAATTTGCTTGGCGCGTTGCAGATAAACTTGATGCAGAATGCTATCTGTTGACGGCACCTGTGTTTGCACCTGACCCCGAAACGAAAGCCGCACTCATCGCGCATTCCGGGATCAAGGAAATTTTCATGCAGGCCCGCGCGCTCGACATGGCCATTCTTTCCGTTGGCGTTCTCACACCGAGTTCCGCTTTCGCTAAATACGGTTTGTTAAGCAGTGATGAGATTTCCTCGTTGCACGCTGCCGGTGCCGTAGGTGACGTCCTCTGTCACTTTGTCGATGAGGATGGCAATGTCCTTCACCATCCGGTGAATGACCGGGTGATTGCTATTCCGCCTGAGCAACTCAGCGCCGCCCGCAACCTTGTGCTTGCCTCAGGTGGTTCTGACAAGTTCAAAATTGTCCGGGCCGCCATCAAGTTGCTGCGCCCGAAAGTGCTGATTGTGAATGAAAAAGTCGCGGAACAACTCGTCCATTCACCGCTTTGAACTTTGCGCTACTGCTGTGCCTCGGCGACCAAGCGTTCCGCGACACTCTCATCGGTCACGAGCACGTGCGGTTTGAGCAATTTCATGGCTGCGCGCACAACATCATATTTTCGCCATCCGCCTGAAGCGAGAACGATCCTGCGTGTCGCCGAAAGATCACGCGGATCAATGGCCATGACCCGGTCATTGATCGGGTGATCAATGATGTTGCCATTCGCATCAATGAAACGGAAAAGCACATGGCCCACTGCACCCGCAGCCTGTAGGCTGGCAATATCATCGCGTTCCATAATAGAAAATTGTGAAACTGTTGAATAAGGTGAGAGGTCACCAGCCGTGACAACTGCGAGGTCAAGTGATTTGGACGCTTGCACGATTTCGTCAATCCCCGCATGAGAGAATAGTGCATCGCGCGTAGGAATATCGGGTGCCAGCACAGGAACGGACATCAAATAACCCTGTGCAGACAGCCGATCTGCAACGCGCCAAGCATATTCTGACAAGTTGTATCGGTTCACGCGAGTCAGTCCGCCCAACATGGAAATGACCTTCAGGTTCTTCTGTTCCCGATATTGGATTTGGGAGAGGCTCGAACTCAGCGTGCGTCCCCAGCCAAGGCCAATGCTCATATTGTCTTGCAGAATTCCACTGATATAGCTGCCGAGTGCCAAGCCGAGTTCAGCATATTCGGTCTCAGGATTCTGGCAATTGGGAATGACAACCGCACGCTCTAGTCCGATTGAACTTTCAAGACTGCGTTCCAACTCGACGCAACGGCTCAAATTCGTCGCGATACTTATTTGAACTGTACCGTTTTGTCGGGAATTTGCCAATATGCGCAAAACCTTCGAGCGACTAAGCCCGAGCGTTTTCGAAATATCTTCTTGGGTCTTGCCCTCCATGTAATAGAGCCAAGACACGTGAACATTAAGGTCGTCACCGGAATTAAGCTCTGCCATCTGCCCACCAAAAAAGTACTGCCGCTACATAAACTCCGTTCATACCAACAGTTTCATGCCAAATGCCAGCTGGAAAGTCTGTGTGTGCGAAGACCTCGCCAATCATTTGCGCGTTGGTGTGTTCTTCATGAATTTCAGTGTATGCTCGAAGGATTCGACACCGGCTTGTGATCCAAGGCCGGTTGCATTCAAAGCCGATGTGGCCTGTGCAAAACGAACAGATGTTTCAGGGTCAAAGCCTTTCACAAGGGCCACGGCAAAACCGGCATCGAAGGCATCGCCACAGCCACAGGTGCATTTAACGATGATGTCGTAAGCTGGAATGTGGAACCTCATGCCATCCCTGTGGCTGTAGTAGGCACCGTCTCCACCCAAGGTGAACACACACGCTGCAACACCCTGGTCGTGGAAAAATTTGGTTCCAGCGTGAACGACAGGACGCCGGCCTTGTGCCGGGCGGTGCCGATCAGCTTGAGGCCGGGCACCTTCTGAAGTTCGGCGGTGCCGTAGGCCAGCAGATCCTCCTCGTAGGCCGCCACCCGGTCGATGCCGACATTCTCAAGCCACTGGATGGCCGCGCCGAGGCCGATTCCACCCTCGATGTTGGGCGTGCCGGCCTCGAACTTGAAGGGCGGCTTGTTGTAGACGGTGCCGTCGAACGAGACGGACAGAATCATGTCGCCGCCACCCTGCCAGGGCGGGAGCGCATTCAGCCAGCTGGACTTGCCGTACA
>JAYUQS010000018.1:0-16871 GCA_043756645.1 Hyphomicrobiales bacterium
AGGCGTCAGCCGCACATGCTGGATGAGCCCCATAACCATTCCAGCTGCTATTCCTGAAAGAATAACAGCGAGCAGAATGCGCCCGATCATGATGGTGAAATCAGATTAGTGGCAGGGAAAGCCAATGGCGTGACGGGTGTCATGGGCGGCGGCGTGAAGTGTGTCACTTTGCGCCAAGCCTACGCCAAATACGAGCACTGAACCCAAAAACAGGCAGGCGAAACCCGCCAAAAGCCGCTGCGACAGCGAAACGCTGGTCGAAATTGTAGATATGGTCATGTCACCCTCCGTGAGACCGGTTGATCAAACTCTGCTGTCCGGCAGGTCTCCTGACTTGCAGTTGTTTGGTTCAAACGCCTTCCCGGTTTCCCAGTGGCATATGTTCAAACCAAACCGCTCACAGTTGCGGGGGCAGTCACGGTATTGGCCCCGATTGGGTCATCCTCACCGCGTTCCCTATTATGCTTGTGGCCGATTGGCTTCGAAGCACCGAACACCCCTTCATGACAGGGCTGACAGTGTGGCGTCAACATGAAAGCGACATAATCAGTTTGGAATTACCATTCCGCCCAATTGTGCTATAGTCTCGCGATCTACGGAATACTCTGTTTACAAAAACGTTAACTCTCATTGCGTTAAACACGCGTTTTGATTTGGGACTATGAAGGCGACAGATGGCGACGGCATCGATTGAAAATTCCAAAGCGCCCAGCAAATGGGATTTGCTCGGTTTTGGTACAGGCACATTTATGTCCATGTTTCTGTTTTCGTGTGTGGTGAACATTCTCATGCTCACCGGCCCGCTTTTCATGTTGCAGGTTTATGACCGGGTGCTTTCATCAGGCAGTGTGCCAACCTTGCTGGCACTCACCGGAATTGTACTGGTGCTCTACCTTTACTATGGCCTACTCGAATATATCCGTGCCCGCATGATGGTGCGGGTCGGGCGGCGTTTTGAAGAGCGTTTGCGCAACCGCGTATTCGACGCAATGTCGTTTTTAAACCTGCGACAAGCTGCAGGTGTGGGCGGTCAGCCTGTGAGTGATTTCAGCACTGTGCGCCAATATGTTTCGGGGCAAGGATTGCTGGCCTTTTTCGACATGCCATGGGTGCCGATTTATCTGTTTATTGTGTTCATGCTGCATTTCTGGCTTGGCATTGCCGGTCTGGTTTCGGCAATTGTTATTTTTGTTTTGGCGGTTTGGACTGAACTGTCCACCCGCACACCTTTGGGCAAAGCCGCTGCCGCGCAAACCAAAGCCATCATTATGACCGACGAAGCCCGCCGCAATGCCGAAGGCATGCATGCGTTAGGCATGCGTGGTGTATTGCGTGACCGGTGGGCCAGCGTACAGCAAGAAGCGCTAGATCACCAAACCATGGCATCTGATTCTGGCGGCAAGCTTGCTGCGGCTTCACGTGTTGTACGATTGTTGGTGCAATCGGGTATGTTGGCACTTGGTGCCTACCTCGCCATTTTGGGTGAAATATCGGCAGGCGCAATCATTGCGGCGTCAATCATTATGGGGCGCGGTTTGGCCCCGGTTGAACAGGCCGTGGGCAACTGGCAGCAATTCCTCGGTGCGCGCAAATCGATGGACCGCCTCGTGAAGATTTTCGCCCAAGTTCCTCTAGAGCCCGATCGCATGCAGTTACCGCCTCCAAAAGGAAATTTGGAAGTCGAAAATCTGATCGTCATGGTGCCCGGGCAGGAAAAACCACTGCTGAATGGATTGTCGTTTACGGTCACACCGGGCATGGGTCTGGGCGTGATCGGGCCAACAGGTGCTGGTAAATCGACGTTGGCACGAGTACTGACGGGTGTCATTCCAGCAACACGCGGTACCGTGCGTTTGGATGGTGCTGCCATTGAACAGCGTAGCATCGATGAATACGGTAAGGCGCTCGGCTATTTACCACAAGACGTTCAATTGTTTGACGGCTCAGTTGCACAAAATATCGCTCGCTTTCAAGAAAACGCCAAACCCGATGACATCGTGAGAGCCGCTCAAATGGCCAATGTTCATGATATGATTATACGCTTACCGCAAGGATATGACACACCGCTTGGTGAAAATGCTGCACGACTTTCTTCTGGCCAGAAGCAGCGTGTAGCTTTGGCTCGGGCTTTGTACGGCGATCCGGCTTTGATTATAATGGATGAGCCCAACTCTAATTTGGATGCCGAAGGCGAAGCTGCATTGGACCGTGCCATTCGCGCCTCATTGCAACGTGGTGCTGCTGTCGTCGTCGTTGCTCATAGGCCAAGTGCATTACATGCCGTATCGCATATCCTTGTATTGAGCGAAGGTAAGACTGCAGCTTACGGGCCGAAGGATGAGGTGATGAAGCAAGTTACCAAACCGCAACAAGGCCAGCCAATCCAACAAAAACAACAGGTCGCTGCTTCACCGCAGCAACTCCAACTGCCTCCAACGCGGAATTGAGATCATGGCTGTGAACACGAAACGATCAATGCGCAACACTTTGTTGATGGGCTACACATCCATAGCGCTGCTGGTTGGAGTATTCGGCGGCTGGGCCGCAATGACCGATATCAACGGTGCTGTCATCGCAAGTGCTACAATTGTCGTTGAAAGCTACTCCAAGCGCGTGCAACACCGCGACGGCGGGCTCGTTTCAAAAATCATGGTCAAAGATGGAGATCGCGTTACCGAAGGCCAGCCGCTGGTTGTTTTGGACCCGACTGATGCCAAGGCCGAATTGGCTGTGATAGATGTAACGTTAGATGAGTTGAAAGTGAAACGCGCCAGACTGGAAGCGCAACGCGATGGCTCGCTTGAAATGATTTTGCCAGCTGCACTTGAGGCAAAAAGAACGGATGAAAAAATTGCCGCTATTGTTTCCGGTCAGTTGAAACTACTGCAATCAACTGCTGAATCCGTCAAAGGTAAGAAGGAACAATTGGGCCAACAAATTGACCAATTGAAAGAGCAAATCAGCGGCATTGATGCGCAGATGGTGTCGAAGAAAGACCAGTCCTCACTCATCAAGCAAGAGCTTTCGGGGTTGAAAAAACTGGAAGCCAAGGGCTTGGTTCCGAAAAGTCGCATTTTGAGCATGGAACGTGAGCAATCACGCCTCGCGGGTGAAGATGGAGAACTGCGCGCATCCAAAGCATCTGCTCAAAGCCGCATCGGTGAAGTGGAGTTGCGTTCGCTGCAGTTGCAGGAAGACGTGCGCACTGAAGCCTTGACTGAACTTAGAGAAACGGAAGCCAAGATCGGTGAATTGGTTGAGCGCCGCGTGTCATTGTCGTCGCGGGTCAATCGTACCACAATCAACGCACCAATCACCGGCACGGTTTACCAACTCGCGGTTCATACCGAAGGTGGCGTTATTGCTGGTGGCGATACGTTAATGTTGATCGTGCCCGAAGGTGACGATCTGGTATTGCAAGCGCAAGTGTCACCCAATGACATCGATCAGGTGCAACCGGGCCAGCTTGCTCAGGTGCGCTTTCCGTCATTCAATGCGCGGTTGACACCTGAAATTTTTGCCGAAGTGCAACAAGTTGCTGCCGACATTTCCCGCGTTGATGCCAATAGCCCACCATTTTACGCCGTTCGGTTGATTATTTCGGCCAAGGAACTGGCCAAGCTTGGTGACAATCGATTAAAGCCCGGTATGAATGCTGAGGCATTCATACAAACCGGCGCGCGGTCACCAATGTCATATTTGTTAAAGCCGCTGACCGATCAGTTCGCACGCGCGTTGCGTGAGACCTGATTAACCTTTTGTTGACTAAAAACATTTGGCGTTGGCAAGAGAGTTTTAACCCTAACGCCGCATAATCTCGAACTATGAAAGTTCGTCGCGTTTCGTTTGCGTTTGTTAGTGCCGCGTTTTTTGCTGCGTTTGCCACAACATGTGGCACTGCCTACGCCAATTCACCTGAAGCCAATACGGCACTTGCCCGTAAGGCTTATGCCACTCTTCGTGCTGGTGATGCCAAAGGGGCCGTTGGGGAATACTCCGACGCCATAGAATCCGGCATGTTAGAGCCGGAATTGCTGGCCAATGCTTTGCTCAATCGCGCACTCGCGCATCAGCAATTGCAAGATGCAACTGCGGCATTGGCTGACTATAATTCTGCAATTAAGTTGAACGTGATGGCGCCTGCCTTGCGCGCCACGGCACTTTATAATCGTGGATTGGCTTTGCAGAAGCTCGATCAAACGACGCGTTCTATTGAAGATTTTACCGCAGCCTTGATGATCAACCCGAAATTTTCCCAAGCCTATTATAGCCGGGCCAATGCATTGCGTGACAGTGGGCAGCTTCTGTTCGCATTGTCGGATTATGAACGGGCAATGCGTTTTGGTCATCCTGACAAAGCCAAAGTGCACTATGGTTTCGCTACCGCGTATTTGGCATTGAAGCGGCCATTGGACGCAAAACGGGAATTTAGTGCGGCTCTCGCCATCAATCCAGATTACGGCCAAGCCCGAGCGCAACTGGTGATGCTGGGGGATGAAAATGCCAAACTGGAATTGGCTGCTGCTGATCCGATATTGACTGGCTCAGTTGGGGCTTATGGCGGCGGCACAGTCGCCAGCAAACTGAAATTGCCAAGCGCCGTGGAAGTGCCAGCGGTGTTGGAAGCCACATTAGAAAAAAAGAAAAAGGCTCCATTGGCTTTGATCAGCAAGATTGATGACCGTTTGCCAATTGAAGATACGCCAGTGATGGTGTCTGTTCAGAACGCCGTTTCCAATGTCGAAGTGGTTGTCGCAACCAAGCAAGTTCCGGTTATTCCCAATCCTGTTAAACAAAAGCCAAAAGCCCAGCCGGTGAAAGTGGCAGCGGTTGAAGCAGAAGAAATTATTGACGAGAAACCAATCACAAGTGGTTGGACCGTGCAGATTTCATCTGCTGACACTGAGCAGGCCGCCTGGTCAACCTGGAAGAAACTGCAATCCCGTCACAACGTGTTGAAGTCTCAAAAGCCGAATGTTGTAAAGGCTGATCTTGGTGCCAAGGGTATTTTCTATCGCGTTCGCCTTGGTGGATTTGATGAGCAATCAACCGCGAAACAAGCTTGCGCCAAACTTAAAGCTGGCGGTGTTTCCTGCTACATCAGCAAAATCGGAAGCTAACTTACTTCAATACGTGAGAGTGGGCCTGCTTATCGCGCGGGCCCATTTTGCGTTAACAACCCCGAACTTGACCCGGCATTATTTTTAACGCGCGAAAGGACTGGCGCCCCGCCTCCGATGCTACAACGGATTTAATTTGCATCATTCAAGAGGAACGTCACTTTCATATTGACGCGCCATTCGGCAATTTTGCCGTTCTTTACCACGCATTTGATGTCCTGCACCCAAGCGCCTTCAACATTGTCCAAAGATGCGTCGGCACGGCGGACGCCGGTTTCAACCGCATCCTCGATGGATTTTGACGATGATGCGGTGAGTTCAATGATTTTTGCAACGCTGGACATGTAAAACACTCCCTGTGGATAACTAATTTTGGCTGTGTGCCTAGCCTTAGACTATAGGTCAGCCTCACAGGTGATGAAACTAAAATGGCATTAAATCTAATTAAGCTTTGCGTTGGTGTGAGTGAGGTCGAGGAAATGGACGCTTGGGTGAAATTGGCCCTTGGTGGCCATGACAGCCTTGACCACATCACACGAATGTTCCCACGCCGAAAAGACGAGATTTTGCCTGGTGGTTCGCTCTATTGGGTGATGCGCGGAATGATCATGTGCCGTCAGCCGATTGCTGATCTGGAAGCTGTGATCGGCGGAGACGGCATCCGGCGTTGCCGCATCATGTTCCAACCTCAGATTATTCGTGTGCGGCCCACACCACGCAGAGCGTTTCAGGGCTGGCGCTACATTGAAGCTGCTGATGTTCCGCCGGACTTGAAAAAGGGCGAGGCCTCAGCGGCGAATATGCCGGAGGAGATGCAACGCGAATTGGCGGCGCTGGGGTTGATTTAAACCGCAATATTATCAATCAGCCGCGTTGTTCCCAGCCACGCCGCAGCCAGCAATCGCAAAGGTTCATCGGCGGATTTTGGCACGGCTAAGGTTTCAGCGTTACGTGCCGCAACATAATCGACTTTAAAGCCCAGCGTTGTCAGTGAACGCGACGCTGCTTTCGTGGCAGATTGTGGATCAGTTCCACCTCGAATTTTCCCGGCAGCACTTTCCAGCGCACGGATGATTGATGTCGCCTGGTGACGTTCGTGTTTTGTCAGGTAGCGATTGCGCGAAGACTTTGCCATGCCGTCATCATCGCGCACAGTGGGCACGCCATTCACGGTGATGGCAATATCCAGATCCTTCGCCATTTGCGTGACAACCATCAATTGCTGGTAATCTTTTTCTCCAAACATTGCGACATCAGCTTGTGACTGAATAAAGAGTTTGGCCACAACAGTTGCCACGCCATCAAAAAAATCCGGGCGGAATTTATCTTCCAAACCGACGAGGGCAGGGCCCTGCATATGGACTGATGTTGAAAAACCATTGCCGTACATTTCCTCAGCATTTGGCGCGAAAATCAAGTCAGCTTTTTCAACCGCCAGCATTTCAACGTCTTGTTCTTCTGTGCGCGGATATTTGCCAAGGTCTTCGTGGGCAGCAAATTGTTTGGGATTAACGAAAATGCTGACGACCACTTTGTCGGCGTGTTTGAAGCCTTCTTGCACCAAAGTGAGATGACCTTCATGTAGTGCGCCCATTGTTGGCACCAACGCCACCTGCCGTCCTTCTCTATGCCACTTGGCTACGTGAGAGCGCAGGTCTGAAATGGTGCGAACGATAAGGGGCATCAGCGGGTTTTGTCTTTCTGCTTGGGAATCGGAATAACCGTTGTTTCTTTTACTTCCTCCATCACGAAGTAGGAATGGGTGCCTTCAACCATCGGTAATTCACCGAGGACACCGCCGAGAATCTGGCGATATTCCACCATGTCTTTCACACGTAGTTTCAAGAGATAGTCAAAGCCTCCACCTGTCATATGACATTCCAAAATTTGCCTCACCGGTTTGACGGCAGCATTGAACCCGCGCAACGTGGTTTCATCGGTGGCGCGAAGCTTGACGGTGACGAACACCAACAACGACATGCCAATAGCAGCGGGTGAAATATGGGCGCGGTAACCTTGGATAACGCCAGTTTGCTCCAGCTTGCGCATACGCAATGTGCAGGGTGTGGGTGACAAGTTCACGCGTTTTGACAACTCCGTCACAGCAATGCGGCCATCTTGCTGCAAGGCGTCAATCAGGCGGTGATCGATTGAATCCAGTTCGACCATGAAACTCTCCCCCAATGGTGATTTCTGTAATTACATTTCAATAATAAGAGATTATACGCTGATTAATGATAAATTTCCAGTGAAACACAAATCGACGAGTTTGTTACACTCGCGCGGATCAGGAGACCTTCATGACCCACGCCCGCGCCGAAATTGCCCAAACTTTGTTTGCCGATGAAACCGCCTTGGTGCTGAAGCTGGCGTCAGAGGCCGAACTTTTACCGGACGAAAAAGCAAAGGTCGAAAATCTGGCCCGCAGCTTGGTGAAGGCCGTGAGAGAAAACCGGACATCGCAAGGTAGCATTGACGCTTTCATGCAGCAGTTTTCACTGTCCTCGGAAGAAGGCGTTGTGTTGATGTGTTTGGCCGAAGCGTTATTGCGCATTCCCGATGCTGAAACTGCTGATTTGTTGATAGCGGACAAATTGGGTGATCGTGGTTGGTCAGATCATGTTGGAAAATCGGACTCTTTATTTGTGAACGCATCGGCTTGGGGTTTGATGCTCACGGGCCGGATTGTGGAATTGGGACGCGGCACGAAGACAGACGCGATGTCAGCGATGAAGCGATTGATCACGCGTTCGGGTGAGCCCATCATCCGCACCGCCATGAAACAAGCTATGCGCATCATGGGCAAACAATTTGTATTGGGGCGCACAATTCAGGAAGCGCTCAAAACCTCCGAACCGCTGAAGCACGAGGGCTACCGCTTTTCTTATGACATGTTAGGCGAGTCAGCCATGACCCGGAGTGATGCAGCGCGCTACCATAAATCTTATGAGCTTGCAGTTGCAGCCATCGGGGCCACGGCAAAGCCGGGCAATGTTTTTGTTCAACCGTCAATCTCGGTCAAACTATCAGCCCTGCATCCGCGCTATGAAGAGAAAACCAAAGCCGAATGCCTACCGGAACTTTTTGACATCGTGTTGGCGTTGGCCAAGCAAGCCAAGTCCTACAATGCCGGTTTGACGATAGATGCTGAAGAAGTATCGCGGCTTGATATTTCACTTGAGCTGTTTGATCTCCTTGCCGCTGCACCTGATTTGAAAGATTGGAACGGACTTGGCCTTGCGGTCCAAGCTTATAGCCGCCGCGCCAAACCTGTGTTGAAATATTTGGCTGATGTCGCCGGACGCACAGGGCGCGTATTGCCGGTCAGGTTGGTGAAGGGGGCTTATTGGGACACTGAAGTCAAGCGCGCGCAAGAAGGTGGTTTCGAAACTTACCCTGTGTTCACGCGAAAGGCTTCAACTGATGTCAGTTACTTGGCCTGCGCAAAATATCTCCTGTCGCGTCAGGATGTGTTTTTTCCACAATTCGCAACACATAATGCGCACACCGTTGCAGCGGTGGCTGTGATGGCTGGTGACGACAAACGTTACGAGTTTCAGCGTCTGCACGGCATGGGCGAAGCTTTGTATGAACGCATTGTGGGTGAGGGCGAAATAAACCAGTCTTGCCGTATTTATGCGCCTGTCGGCAGCCATGAGGATTTGTTGGCATACCTCGTTCGGCGTTTGTTAGAGAACGGTGCTAACACTTCTTTTGTCAACCGGCTGGCTGACGATACAGCACCGATTGATGACATCATTGCTGATCCGGTGCAGCAGGTACGGACACTTGCCGCAATACCGCATCCGCGCATTACATCGCCGCAAAAACTGTTTGCAGTTCGCGCAAATTCCAAAGGGTTTCCAACCTGGCATGAGCCTTTGCGCACAGAAGTAATGGACGGAATTATTCGCAGGGCCCAACTGCATCAAGACGCATTTGCGATTGTGAATGGTGTGCCCCTCACGACAGGTCCGCTACGCTATATCAAGTCGCCGCATGATCATTCGGTGGCTGTAGGGCAGGTGCACGAGGTTGCAGACCAGGACATCGAGCGGGCTTTGAGCCTCGCTTACGAAGGTCAACGCGATTGGAACGATTTAAAGGGCATAGCGCGAGCTGTCATTTTGGAAAATGCGGCAGATCTTTATGAAAGAAATCGGGACACTCTGTTGGCGTTGCTCATCCGTGAGGCAGGTAAAACACTTGACAATGCCATAGCGGATTTGCGCGAGGCTGTCGATTTTCTGCGCTATTATGCTGTCATGGCGCGGGCCGAGTTTACCGATGCGAAAGTCATGCCGGGGCCAACAGGTGAACGCAATGAAATGACCTTGCATGGTCGCGGCGTGTTTGCTGCTATTGCACCTTGGAATTTTCCTTTGGCGATTTTTACGGGTCAGGTCGCCGCAGCACTCGCAGCAGGCAATGCGGTTTTGGCCAAGCCTGCCGAACAAACGCCATTGGTGGCCCATGCCGCAGTAAAACTCTTGCTCGAAGCTGGTGTTCCACCGCGCGTCTTGCATTTTCTGCCGGGTGATGGCGCACGGATCGGCGCAAAACTCTTGGGCGATAAGCGCTTGGCGGGTGTGGCCTTCACAGGGTCTAACGCCACGGCTTCCATCATCGCTGGAAGCTTGGCGGCAAGGCAAGGCCCCATGGCTACATTGATTGCTGAAACAGGCGGCATGAATGCCATGATTATGGATTCTTCTGCCTTGGCTGAACAAGCGGTTCGCGATGTCGTGGCCTCAGCTTTTGACAGTGCCGGGCAACGTTGTTCGGCAGCTCGCATTTTGTTTGTGCAAGATGATGTGGCATCACGTGTCATAGAGATGCTGAAAGGCACAATGGAAGAATTGCGCATCGGTGATCCGATGGATTACCGCACTGATGTGGGGCCGGTGATTGATGTTGAGGCGCAAGACAAACTCAACGCACATAAAACGAGAATGCGGTCTGAAGCGAAACTGATTCTGGATTTGCCACTGCCCGCTGCTTGTGGGGCAGGGACTTTTGTTTCACCGGCTGCCTATGAGTTGAAAGATTTAAAGCCCTTGACTGAAGAAGTATTCGGCCCTGTCCTTCATGTGGTGCGATACGAAGCCAGTCATTTGCCGCAGGTTATCGAAGCCATCAATGATACCGGTTATGGCCTCACACTTGGCCTGCACACCCGCATCGAAAGAACCGTCGAAAAAGTGCGGCAATTGGCGCGCGTGGGAAATCTTTATGTCAACCGCAATCAAATCGGTGCAGTTGTTGGCGTACAACCCTTTGGCGGAGAAGGCCTCAGTGGCACCGGCCCGAAGGCGGGTGGGCCACATTATCTGCATCGTTTTGCAGTCGAACGTGTCATGTCACAGGATACGACAGCGTCAGGTGGAAACGCAGCTTTAATGAGTATGGAGTAAATCTTCACTCCTCTTTCTTCCGCAACACCAACCCCTTTTCGACGGCATCCTTGCCGAACTTCGCCCTGATCGAATCAATAGCAAGTTCAGCCTTTGTGCGCGTGGTTTGCGTGATATCCAAAGTTTGGTAATCTTCGTGTGTAGCGGTTTGCAGGTTTGAGATTCCCACGCCAATAAGGCGGAGAGCGGGGCCAATCGCTTCTTTCAACAACAGTGGGTGCGCCACGTCATAAATGCGATGTGCAAGTTGTGTGGCATCGTTGAGAGACATCGAGCGGGTGCGGTTCTTGAAATCTGTGGTTTTGAGTTTGAGGGTTACAGTGTGGCCTTCGACCTCTTCCTTTTTGGCGCGTATCGCCACTTTTTCGCTGAGCTCCCACAAGATGGCTGAGAGTTCATCAGCATTCGAAATATCAGTGTTGAATGTGGTTTCGGCAGATATGGATTTTGACTCGTCGTCGGTAGCCACACTGCGCATATCCTCGCCGCGCGAAAGGTAAAACAAGCGTGAACCCATGCTGCCGTAACGCGCCATCAAATCATTGCGTTCCATGCACTGCAATTGCCCGATGAGGTGAATGTCATCGTTGTTGAGTTTGTCTTGAAAAGCTTTGCCTACGCCCCAGATTAAAGACACAGGTTTGGAAGCTAAAAAGCTCTTCGCTTCCTCTGCGCCAATGACTGAAAACCCGCGTGGCTTTTGCAAATCAGAAGCAACCTTGGCCAAATATTTATTGGGTGCCAAACCAACAGAGGCCGTGATTCCAACTTCGGCTTCAATGGTTTTGATCAGCTTGGCGAGGGTGACGGCCGGTGTATGGCCATGGAGTTTTGTCGTGCCGGAAAGATCGAGAAAAGCCTCATCAATTGAGATTGGTTGAACAGCGGGCGTAGTGGCCAGCATCAATTCCCGAACCTGCTTTCCAGCCGTTGCATATTTCGCCATGTCCGGTCGGATGACCACAGCATCGGGAGCCAGCTTTAAAGCCTTGAACATGGGCATCGCCGAACGCACACCGCGAATGCGGGCGATGTAACAGCACGTGGATACAACTCCCCGCGTTCCACCGCCGACGATCAAAGGCACATCAGCAAGGGCAGGGTTGTCGCGTTTTTCAACTGCAGCGTAGAATGCGTCACAATCAATGTGGGCGATGGAAAGGTGAAGTATTTCCCTATGGCGGACGAGCCGCGGCGAACGGCATTTTAAGCAACGGGGCTCATCGCCCCGCGTATCGGCAAAGCAATCACGGCAAAAGCCGGGGATGGTGGGATGATCGTTCACGTGCTCGACGTTACACCGCAGTGCAATTTCTTCCAACACCAAGTCCGTCATTCCGATTTTCGTCGGGAGGACGGGTTGAAATAATTTCTCACCCTAACAGCGAAACAATATGCTTTTTTGCATCTGACCAATCACCCGTAGTGTGCGACACAAATTCCAGGGGTGGATGAAGCTTTGCAAATCTTTCATCATGCAGAAAGTGCACAATTTTGACATTGGGCGCGAACTCGAAAGATGACCTCACAAAATTCGGACTGTCATCCACAAACACCACAGGCCCCGATGTGCGATTTTCCAAGTCTTTGATCGCTGGTCCTTTGGGGCCGGAATTGGTGATGACAGGAAAATCCAAACCATGATTTTGCAAGTTACGAATGCGTTTGTCACGCGCGTGATGAGGCAAATTGGTGAGCATGACCACGCTCGCGCGGTCGGACAGGTCGTTTAATGCATCCACCGCGCCATCTATCGCTTCGAGATATTCTGTCTGTGCCACAAAGAAATCATCGACCAACTTGGAAACCACTTCGGCTGGCATTTCCTGGCGGGTGTGGCGGTGAATGACATTACCATTCAAAGCAAAACTGTTCGCTTCAAGCACGTGATCAATATCAGCCAACATGGTATCAAACCCACGAAGAAAATGCACCACGACGTCATCAACATCGCAAATGATCAATGGCCGTTGGGCGTCCACCTTCAATGCGTTGAGCTGCTGACGGGTAAATTCATGTATCATATGCAAATCCTGGAAGTTTTGATCGGGCTATCATAATAGCTTCGGGCTTTAATTGGTGTTCAGTGGCGAAAGCGATGAGCTCTGGCTCATCCTGTAGTAGAAAATCAAGCAGGAATGCTTGGAATGCGGGTTCCAACAGTCTCTCCCGCAGCTCGCTTTGGCCTATGCCGGAGAGGTTGCAAAACTGCCCCAACTTCTCATCATTGGACGCAAGATAAGCCATATATAACAGAGCGATATCGCTCGAAGCTTGAGTGTTGTGTGAGGCTTTAGGACGCACCTCAGTCTCCAATGGTTAACCCTTACGAGGGGATTCTCGCAGATACTTAATGAGTTGGTTACGGCTCATAGTGCAAAAAGCAGTGAAGAATAAGTGGAATCAGGCGCAAGCTCAAGTTTCCCATTCACAGCTATCCGGAGCGCAGATGGATTACCACAGACCAACAGAGAATAGTTCTCAGGAAAATTCCGGACCCGTACTGGCAATGCAAAAGACTGTTTTAGTAGTAGAAGACAATGAGTTGAACATGAAATTGTTCAATGATTTGCTAGAGGCCCATGGCTACAAAGTGGTTCAGACTCGCGATGGGCTTTCAGCCCTAGATATGGCGCGGAAGCACCAACCTGACCTCATACTGATGGATATTCAACTACCTGAAGTGTCCGGCATTGAAGTGACCAAGTGGCTAAAAGAAGATGATGAATTGCGCCGCATTCCAGTCATCGCAGTAACTGCATTCGCTATGAAAGGCGATGAGCAGAAAATCCGCGAAGGTGGCTGTGAAGCTTATATTTCCAAACCCATTTCCGTGATGAGTTTCCTGCAAACCATCGACGGCTTTTTGAAGACAAAACAATGACAGCTCGTGTACTCGTTGTCGATGATATTCTCGCAAACGTTCGGCTTCTAGAAGCTAAACTGACAGCTGAATATTTTGATGTTGTGACGGCCATGAACGGCCTTGATGCATTGGAAGCAATCCAACGAACGAAACCGGATATTATTCTGCTCGACGTGATGATGCCTGGGATTGATGGCATTGAAGTGTGCAAGCGCATAAAGGCGGATGCAGCCACTCAACATATCCCCGTTGTTATGGTCACTGCACTCGACCAGCCAGAAGACCGCATACGAGGTCTTGAAGCAGGCGCTGATGATTTTCTGACTAAACCGGTCAATGATATTTCGCTGTTCTGTCGCATCAAAAGCCTAGTGCGTTTGAAAATGTTGACGGACGAACTGCGCGTAAGGTCACCAAGTGGAACGGGTATTGGCTTCATCGGACGTGATAATTTCCGTGATAGTGACAGCGACGGGCGTGTGCTTTTGGTAGAGCCAAAAGACTCATCAGCTGAACGCATTTTAGCAACCTTCGAAAATGACCATCGCGTTGTGCGAGTTAAAAGTCATCAGGAAGCCGTCGAAGCAGTTCAAGATGGATTGCATCCTTATGAACTCGTCATTGTAAGCTTTGATGCTGAACATTATGACGGTTTGCGCCTGTGTTCACAATTGAAGACCATGGAAGCCACCCGCCAAACTCCCATTTTGGTGATTGTTGAGCCCGACAACCAACAAAGCCTGCTGCGGGCGCTTGACATGGGCGTCAATGACTATCTGATGCGGCCAGTTGACCGGCAAGAGCTAAAAGCCCGCGTATCAACGCAAGTGCGACGTTACCGGTATACCGAGCGGTTGCGCGCGTCAGTTAAAGCGTCAATTGAAATGGCGATCACGGATTCTCTGACGGGCCTTTATAATCGTCGTTACTTGGAAACACATCTCAATCATTTGATTGAACATTACATCAATCGTGGCAAAGCACTTTCTGTTGTCACTGTTGACGTGGATTTCTTTAAAGCTATCAACGACAGCCATGGCCACGACGTTGGCGACATGGTGTTACGCGAACTCTCCGTCCGCCTGAAAGCCAATACGCGCAGCATTGATTTGTGTTGCCGCGTTGGTGGCGAAGAGTTCATTGTGGTTTTGCCGAACACGGCTTCGGAATTGGCAAGCCGGATTGCTGAACGATTACGCCGTGCTATGGCCTCCAAGTCGTTTGACTGTGGGAAGGGTCTCATGGTGCCGGTCACTGTTTCGGTCGGTGTATCTTCATTAAGTGGTGCCGACGATACGTTGGACAAGCTACTGAAGCGCGCAGACCAGGCACTTTATACTGCCAAGCGTGAAGGTCGGAACCGCGTTGTTATAGCAGCGTAGTTTGCACTGTTCAAAAGCTAGTGTATGTCAGCGGCGCAATGACTGACAAACGCACTCAAGATTTAGGCGAAAAGCTGCCGAAGGGCAGGGCTGGTCCTGTTTTTGCGGGGCAAGTCACGTTTGATGACGTCGGTTATCGCACCCACGGAAAATCAATTGTTTCTGGCATTCATCTTACAGTGGAACCCGGACGCATAGCTTGCCTTCTTGGACCTTCCGGCTGCGGTAAAACCACTTTATTGCGTCTTGCGGCTGGTATTATAAATCCAACTTCCGGCAGTATTTTGCTCGACAATTATGAAGTTGCGGGCCCTCAGCGTTTCGTTCCTCCGGAACGGCGCAATGTCGGCATGGTTTTTCAGGATTTTGCACTTTTCCCGCATTTAACGGCGCAAGAGAACGTAGCTTATGGGCTCTATGCGCTCGAACGGGCTGAGGCCTTGCGTGTGGCAGCCTTGGCATTGGAGCGCGTTGGGCTTGGTCATGCCATGGATCGCCGACCTCATTCGCTTTCGGGAGGCGAGCAGCAACGAGTGGCACTCGCTCGTGCTTTGGTGCCGCGCCCGCAAGTCATATTGTTAGACGAGCCATTTTCAGGGCTTGATCAGCGCTTGAAAGATAGCGTGAGGGATGAAACTCTGTCGTTGCTGCGGGAGACCCGCGCCACGGCAATATTGGTGACACATGATCCCGATGAAGCTCTGGCGATTGCAGATCAAATTCATGTGATGCAAACAGGGGCTATCGCACAAAGCGGTGCGCCTCATATTGTGTTGCATAATCCTGTGAACCGGGCTGTGGCGCGATTTTTCAGAAACTACAACTGTTTAACCGGCGTCGTGCGCAATGCCGCCGTTGAAACCATTTTAGGTCTTGTCAAGGCGCCTCAATTCTCAGATGGCAAGGCTGTTGACGTTTTGATTTCTCCAGATTCCATTGATGTTGTGGCAGCTGGAAGCGGTATTGCTGCAACCATTGTGGAAAACCGCGACGTTGGCTCGACGCGGCGAATGGTCTTACGGCTTCACGCCAATGATCAAAAACTGTTGATCAATGGTTCTTACTCTGGTTTTGGACCCGTTGGGCTTGTGTTAACGGGCAAAAATACCCACATCTTTGCAAGTGTAGACGAAAACACCACATGATGGGCGGTTGCGGCAGCGGTTGCTTTCTGCGATAGTTTGATTTTAACGGCGTCATTCAAGTGGCGCAAATAGAATTTAAGGAGTTGGTACAATGGGTTTCGGTTCGTGGTGGCATTGGGTTATTTTGCTTGTTGTTGTGCTGGTGCTGTTTGGCGGCAAGGGTAAGGTGTCCGATCTGATGGGTGACGTTGCCAAGGGTATCAAAAGCTTCAAAAAGGGCTTGGCTGATGATCCAGCAGAAGCAGCCGCTGCTGAAGCTAAGTCGCTGGCCAATGATGCCGGTGAGGCAGTGAAGCCAGCAGCAGACAAAGTAAAAAGCTGAACTCTAAACGCGCCTGAAACACTTGGGCGGGGTGACACACCATGTTTGATTTTGGCGTCGGCTATTCCGAATTATTTGTGCTTGCGGTGATTGCAGTCATCGTCATTGGTCCGAAAGACTTGCCCAAAGTTCTCCGCACTTTCGGGCAGTTTGCACGCAAAGCCAAGGGCATGGCGCGGGAATTCCAGGGGCATGTCGATGCCGCCATGAAAGACGCGGGCGTCGATGGTCTCAAAAAGGACTTGGCTGAGATTAAGTCAACTGTTTCGACCTCCGTTTCTGCTCCAGGTGGTGTCATGAGTGCAATGTCACTCGCGCCATCAACAGCTTATGCGTTGTCGTCATCTCAAAAAGATTTTGGGAGTTATTTTGGCACCAACCCGACTGACGGCGAAACCCGTATTGCCGGCGAAAAGGTAACGCCGAAGACATGAGTTTTAAGTCATGAGCCAAGATGAAATTGACGCCTCCGAAGCGCCGTTGATGGACCATTTGATGGAGTTGCGGTCGCGGCTCGTTTGGTCTGTCGTGGGCTTCTTCATCGCGTTTATTGGCAGCTTTTATTTCTCGTCAGACATTCTTGGAATTCTGATCAAGCCCTTCAAATGGGGCACAGGTGCTG
>JAYUQS010000019.1:0-2225 GCA_043756645.1 Hyphomicrobiales bacterium
CAACCCCGGTCAAACCACAAAGACGATAAATGACTTTGAATGTTGGCGGCTTATGACCAAAGCCCATTTAAAAGTCAACCGAACTCAATCATCACGTCCTGACACGAAAGCCAAATTTGCTTCACGAGCCGGTGAGAGTGACCGTGAAGTCCTATGAATACGCAGCTGTTCCGTCATATACCAGTCGTGACAATGCATGATGTGAACACCGGATCTGGCGAATGACAAAACAAAACAAGAATTCTGTGTGGCAAAGACTGGCTGGGCCTTTGGTACTTTTGGCAGCACTCGCGCTGGCATATGGCTTGGGATTGCACAATTACTTGACCTTTGAAGCCATTGCCGAAAATCGCGCCGCACTGAGTGCATATACCTCTGACCATATTGTACTGTCTGTTCTTGCCTTTATTGCAGCCTATTCTCTGGCTGTGGCCGTTTCTATTCCAGGCGCTTCCATTCTCACAATTTTGGCGGGCTTGCTGTTTGGTTGGCTTGCTGGCGGGCTTGTGGCAATTGTTGCTGCAACGCTTGGTGCGACAATCGTATTTCAAATTGCCAAAAGTTCATTTGGTGACGTCCTCGCTCGAAAAGCAGGTCCGTTTTTGAGCCGTATCAGTGCAGGCTTTGCTGATGATGCTTTCAATTATTTACTGTTCTTGCGTCTCGTGCCTGCATTCCCCTTCTGGTTGGTGAACATTGCACCAGCTCTGGCCAATGTAAAACTGCGCACCTTCATCATCACCACATTCCTTGGGATTATTCCCGGTACCTTTGCCTTTGCATCGATAGGTGCTGGCTTGGACTCAATCATCACAGCACAACAGGCTGTTCGCAACCAATGCCTGACCAGCAAAACACCCGCCGAGTGCCCCTTTGAAATTTCACTGTCGTCGCTCGTGACAACAGAATTGCTTTTAGCCTTTGCCGCACTTGGGCTGGTGGCCCTGATCCCCGTTGCCCTCAAGAAATGGAAGTCCCGTCATGCTGTATGATTTAGCGATTATTGGCGGAGGTTCCGCCGGACTTTCGATTGCAGCCGCAGCTGCGCAATTTGGTGAAAAAGTTGTCCTGTTTGAAAAGGCAGAAATGGGAGGTGATTGCCTCAACACGGGCTGTGTACCTTCAAAAGCCTTGCTGGCTGCTGCCAAAGCCGCGCAAGCTCATCGCTCATCTGCGCCATTTGGTGTTACGGCTGACGCGCCGAAAATCGATTTTGCCAAAGTCATGGCTCACGTCGACAAGGTTATTGTAACCATAGCACCTCATGACAGCCAAGAAAGATTTGAGGGTCTAGGTGTGAAGGTTGTGCGCGCCGCTGTGCAATTCAGTGGTCGTAACACGCTCGTCGCAAATGGCGAAACTTTCACAGCGCGTCGCATTGTAGTTGCCACCGGCTCACGCGCCGGCGTGCCTCCTATCCCCGGCATCAACGACGTGGCTTTTTTCACCAATGAAACCATCTTCAAAAACCGTGCACTGCCAAAACATCTGATCATCATCGGTGGTGGCCCTATCGGCATGGAAATGGCTTTGGCGCATCGCCGTTTGGGCGCCGAGGTCACAGTACTTGAAGCCTTTCAGCCTTTGGGCAAAGACGATCCGGAACTGGCGCAAGTAGTGCTCGATTCACTCATTGCAGAAGGCATCAAGATTCGCGGTGGCATAAAAATCGAACGCATCGAAAAAACCAAATCCGGTTTGCGCGTTGTGGCGGCAGAGAATGAAATCATTGAGGGATCACATCTTCTGGTCGCTGCTGGCCGCGTTGCCAATGTTGACGGCTTAAACCTCGAAAAAGCGGGTATCGATTTCACCAAGCGCGGCATCACTGTTGATAAGGGTTTGCGCAGCGTTTCTAACCGCACGGTTTATGCAGCAGGTGACGTTGCGGGCGGCCTGCAATTCACCCATGTGGCGGGCTATCACGCAGGCCTCATCATCAGAAATGCTTTGTTCCGGCTGCCCGTGACAAACCGAACCGACATTATTCCCTGGGTCACCTATACCGACCCTGAACTGGCCCATGTTGGCCTTACAGAAAAAGATGCCAAAGCATTGCACGGCGACAGCATTCGGGTTTTGCGTTGGTCATTTCATGAAAATGATCGCGCCCTTGCAGAAGGCAAAGACAAAGGTTTGGTCAAATTGGTCACCGCAAAAAATGGCCGTATCCTTGGCTGTTCGATTGTCGGAATGAATGCAGGTGATCTGATTGCGATGTGGAC
>JAYUQS010000020.1:0-5738 GCA_043756645.1 Hyphomicrobiales bacterium
CCGCGAAAAGGCCGGTCGTTGTAAGCGCGGGCGGCAAAGGTCCAGCCGTGGTCTTCGGCCAATTCACCCATGCGGGTGTGAAGCTTTTCCAACTGGCCATGGGCGCGTTCGAGCTTTTTGGGTGTCACCGCAAGCCAAGACGAAAACGCATCCAAAGACTGGTTGGCCGGAAACAGATCTTCATCCGAACCTTCTTCACCGGAGGCGCAGATTTTGCCGGTCTCATCTTCCAAAATATCGGGATAGGCCGTCAAGACAATGCGCGACGGGTCAAAGCTTAACTCACCATTGCGCAAAGGCACTGAGGTTTCGATGGCTTTTGCCAGCTTGGCGTAAACTCCGGGCAAAATGCCTTGCATATTTTCAGCAAATTGTTTTGCTGAAACTGTTGCACCAAAAAATTTGGCCAGTGATGCCGATGTTGAATCGCGCAAGGTGGCCCAGCCCACGAGATTGGCAAAGCCGATGTCATTGCCGCCGATGGAAAGCATGAGAAAGTCGATGTTGCGATGGTAAGCATTGCCGGGGCAGGCCCAGAGGCCGCCTGATTTTTCCGGCTTTTCCTTGCAGAGTTCACGGAGAAGCCAACGCAATTGCGTATCTTTGGAACCGCCGCCCACGGGTTGCGGGCCTTGGTCATCACCCTTCGACACATAATCCATATAAGTCTGTGGACCGAGTATGCCCTCATCGATGGCAGCACCCGAACAAGCATAGCCCATGTAAGTGACGGAGGCCTTCGGATTTTCGATGGAAACTTGCAAAGCAGCCCGCAACTGGTGACCGTAAAGTGAGCGGTGGCACAATTCATCAAGCCATTGCGCATTGCTGCGGGAATCGGTGCCTGCGCGTTTTGGATAGACATTGCGGGCGCGGCGGTTTCCATCAAATTGCACGGGAACATCCGGGTTGCCCTCGCCCGACGCAAAGCTATCTCCGAAGCCTACAATCAGAAGGTCTTTGATTTGTACGTCGGTTGAGATTGGCGCTTCGCCTTCAACGCCAACCGAGACATTGGCACCTTTTGGATAAGGCACTGTGATTGTGGCTGCTTCATCGCAAGGTGCCGTGGTCACGGCACCACCGTCCACTTGCCAGTTACAATTATATTCCGCCACCAGCTTGCCGCCATCCAGGGGTTTCAACCAAATGGTGATGTCATGAGATTTCGGAACGACGAAATCTTCCGTGCTGCCACAGGCAGAGTGGGTGCGGGTTTTCGCATCCCAACACGTATCATCCACATGCCGCGCGGCCCAGCCCATGGGGTCATAGTTGCGGCGGAGAATGCGGGAAAAGGGAATGTAGCGGTCATTCAGAACATGCTCAGTGCCAATAACCGATGTGGTATTACGCAGTCGCTTGCGACCGTCTTCGTCTTTCACGGCGCTGTCAATATGGATCAAATATTGACGCCAGGCTTTTTCATGGGCGGCAAACGTTTCCGCATCACGGAATAAACGGAAGCGGTTTGCGACCTTCCATTCGATTTGCACATTTGAAGAGGTGATGGTTTGCGCTTCAGCAATGGGAAGCCAGAACAACAGAATGACGAATAGAAATATGCGCACGTTTGACCTTTATAAGTGTGATGTCGTGCATAGCATTTTGGAGACGTCAGAAATGTGGCAAGAATGGACCTCATCCCTATTCGTGCCTTAACGCCTCTATCGGATCGAGCATCGCTGCACGCCTTGCCGGAAAAAATCCGAACACCAACCCTATCAACCCTGAAAAACCAAAGGCTCCAATCACCACGCCGGTGTTCACGTTAAATGGCACCTGCAACAATGACGCGCCGCCCCAAGCAAGTCCCAACCCCAGCGCGATGCCGATGAGACCGCCCAGCAAACACAACACGACGGCTTCCACCAGAAACTGTGTCAGCACCTGATTGGCCAATGCACCGATGGCAAGTCGTATTCCGATTTCACGTGTGCGTTCGGCCACTGACACCAGCATGATGTTCATAATTCCAATGCCGCCCACCAGCAAACTGACTGCAGCCACTGCTCCCAATAAACCTGTCATCAATGATGTTGTGGAGGACATCGTGGCGGCGATTTGCGTGAGGTCCCGTACCGTGAAATCATCGTCTTCAGTCTCACGGACCCTGCGGGTTTCACGTAAGATCTCAACCATGGTTGCCTGCACGGGAGCCAGATCATCCGGCGTTAAAGCCGAGACAGAAATTGTAGAAATTCGGGTATTGCCTGCGATGCGGCGAAGATAAGTGCGCAGTGGCATGACAACTGTATTGTCCTGATCAGAGCCGAAGGCGGACTGACCCTTTGCAGCCATGGTGCCAACAACAGTGCATGGCATATTGCCGACGCGGATGGTTTCGCCAACCGCCGGTCCACCGCCAAATAAATCACGCACCAAAGTGGCACCCACCACGCAGACGTTGGTTCCACTGCGGTTATCACTGTCGGAAAAACTGCTGCCGTCAACAAAGGTCCAATCCTGGACAGTAAAGTATTCAGGCTCGGTACCCGTGATGGTGACGTCCAGTGATGCGGTTCCGTAGATTACTTTTTCCTGCTTGTTGGATGTGGGCGCAACGCCGCGCACATTGCGCAATCCTGCTCGTAAAGCCTCAATATCGCGCATGGTGAAACTGCGGCTGTCATTGCCCGAAGGCGGGCCGGGTGCCTGCGTACCGGGCCTTGCAATCAACATATTGCTGCCGAGTTTTGACAGATCGGCTTTCACCTTATCCGTGGTGCCCTGCCCCAACGTAACGAGTGCAATGACCGCACCCACACCAATGACAATGCCAAGCAGTGTCAGAATGGAGCGCAGAACATTGCGGCGTATGGTGCGCAGCGCGAGCTTGACGGATTCCCACAACATCAGGCGGCCACCTTCAAATCATTGATAATATGGCCATCGGAAAAAACAATGTGGCGCGTGCAATATTTCGCCATGTCGGCTTCGTGGGTGACCATGAGAATGGTGAGGCCTTGCTCCCGGTTCAGGTTTTGCAGCAGCTTCATAATGTCGTGACTGCGGGCGGAATCAAGATTGCCGGTTGGCTCGTCAGCCAGCAACACTTTTGGGCTTGAGACGATGGCACGGGCAATGGCCACGCGTTGTTGCTGCCCCCCCGACAACTCACCGGGCGTATGGTGTTCACGACCTTGCAAGCCCACGGCAGCCATGGCCCTTGCGGCCTCACGGTGGCGTTCGGCGCGGGGCATGCCGCGATAAATCAAAGGTAGCTCGACATTCTCAAGAGCGGTGGTGCGGGCCAGCAGGTTGAAGCCTTGAAACACAAAACCCAAATAGGTGCGACGAAACAAAGCGCGGGCATCATTGTCCAAGGTCGCAATTTCAACATCGTGAAATTTGAAACTACCGGATGTTGGCCGGTCGAGGCAGCCCAGAATATTCATGCAGGTGGATTTGCCGGAGCCAGACGCCCCCATGATGGCGATGAACTCACCTTGCCGCACATCAAGATCAACACCACCCAAAGCCACAACGCGGGCAGCCCCTTCGCCATAGATTTTCTGAATGCCACGCAATGCCAGCATGGTTTAAGGCCGCGCTTGCTTTTGTGAGATGATCACAGGCGCATCGGCTTTCAACTCACCTTCGGTCACAACAGTGACTTTGCCGTCGGTGGCACCGGTTTTGATTTTGGTTTCGGTGGGCACAGTGTTGGAAAGCACGTAGATGCTGCGTGTGCCGTCTTTGCTGGCTTCGCGTTTGCCGCGTTGTGCCCGGGGAAAGCGCGGCATGAACATGCGGGTGATGGAGAAGCTTTCAGCTTCCTGTTGCCGTGGTGGCGTGAAACGCAAGGCTTCATTGGCGATGGTGAGGGCTTGCATGTGTGCTTCAATCACAATACGGGCCGTTGCCGTCATGCCGGGGCGCAATGCAAGGTCGTCATTGGCGGCGGACAGAATGGCTTTGTAGGTGACCACACCATCAACTGTTTCAGGCGCAAATGACAGGCGCTCGATGCGGGCCGGAAAATTTCTGTTGCGATAGGCATCAACGGTGAAGGTCGCGGCTTGGCCGACTTTTACAGTGCCCATGTCAGCTTCATCAACAGCAGCCTCCAGCTGGATGCGCGTTAAGTCCTGGGCGATTTGAAACAGCACGGGAGCTTGTAAAGATGCAGCTACGGTTTGCCCCGGTTCCACGCTGCGCTTCAACACCACGCCATTGATGGGAGAGAGCACACGGGTTTTTGAGATATCTGCTTCGATGATGGAAAGGTCAGCTTTGGCTGCTGTGATATCAGCTTTGGCTGCCATCAGCGACGCATCAGCCCGCAAGCTTGCGGCTTCTGCTGTGTCCATTTCCTGGCCTGTTGACAGGCCCTTGGCGCGGAGTGATTTCTGCCGGTTTTCCGTGAGACGGCGCTCAGACAACGTGGCATTGGCCTCAGCCAGCCGGGCTTCAGCCGATTGCAATTGTGCAGCAACACGGGCGCGTTGGGCGTCCAACCTTGTAGTATCAAGCACGGCCAGCACGTCACCGGTTTTCACCAGACCGTTTTCATCAACTAAAACCTCGCGCACCACGCCGGAAGCTTCGGAACCGATGTCCACTTGTGTAATGGGTTGAATGGTGCCGGTGGCAGATACGGTGACGATGACATCGGTGACCGCTGCCGGCACAGTTTCATAGCTGATAATGCCTGCTGCGGTTTGCTGACGGGCATAAAGCCAATAGCCACCCAGAACCAAAGCAAGTGCCAGCACGCCCCAAACTGCGCGCTTTGCCAATCGGCTGCGACGTATGCCGGATGACAGGCCGAGGGCTGTTTCGATTTCAGCTGTCGATGGATGGGTTTGCTGGTTCATGGTGCTTTATACGCCATAAGACGGCTCTCAGGCCAATTTCCGTCGTCACACGTCACAACAAAATGAAATAGGCCGGAACCGCCACATAAAGCGCCATTGCAATGGCGATACTCGTGCGCAAGAACCGATTTTTAAATTGGCGGAACAAGATCACGGCCAGAACCAAGCCCAGCACGGCTTCGAATACACTAAACCACAAGCCGTAATATTGCGGATCATAATAGGAGACAGGCGAGATGAATTTCCAGCGGGTGATGGGCCAGAAACTCATGTGGGCATCTTCACGGTGGCTGATGAAATCAATAGCGGTATGCAAAAGTGCAGACCCCGCAAACAACGATACACCGGTCCAGGCATCAAAGCCACGCGCTGAGGTGCTCAAGCGATCCCGCATATAAAAACCAAGGCAAACGAGTCCGCCCCACAGCCAAAAGTTATGAGCAATGGCATTGCAGATTTGCCACCAGTTTTGCCAATAGAGCTCGCCAAAAATAATGCGGTCAGGTGTGCCTGCAAGTTTGAGCACGATGACGATGAGCAACATTTGAATGTCAGGGGCCAGGCCGCCAAGGGCGCCGAGCAAAGCGCGGCGCGGCACTGCCTGCCCCATCAGCACGGCACCCATAATCACATGTGTTTGCGTATTCATAATCAGCAACTTGCGCGAAATTGAATCCCCGTGCAATCAGCTTGGTATGACCTCACTTCTGACTCACGCCAGCCTGTTTGCCATTGCTTTTCTGGCCGCAACGATTTTACCCTTGCAGTCGGAGGCGGTGTTGGCCGGGCTTTTAGGGTTGAGCGCGGAATCCTGGTGGACGTTGTTGGGCGTTGCCACCTTGGGCAATACGCTGGGGGCTGTGGTGAATTGGGGCTTGGGCCGGGGCATTCAGACTTATCAAAACCGGCAATGGTTTC
>JAYUQS010000021.1:0-2216 GCA_043756645.1 Hyphomicrobiales bacterium
GTCATTTGGCAGTCACCGTTTGGTCCTTTGCGTTTGGAAGCGGCTTATCCAATTCTGAAGCAGGAAACAGATACCAAGGAATGGTTCCGTTTCTCGATCGGCACACGCTTCTAGCAAATTCAAAAGTTTCAGCTAAAAAGGGCGGGATTTTTTCCCGCCCTTTTTATTTCAGGATTTTCCATGAGCGACGATATTCAAGACCCCGGCAAGACCCTCGACATCGCACGCATCATGAAACTGCTGCCGCATCGCTACCCGTTTTTGCTGATTGACCGGCTTATCCATGTGAAGGGCGAAACCAGTGGTACGGCGATTAAAAACGTCACGATCAACGAGCCGTTTTTTCAAGGGCATTTTCCGGGCAAACCGGTTTTTCCAGGCGTATTGTTGGTCGAAGCCATGGCGCAAACGGCGGGCGCGATTGTGCTCGAGAATTTGGGTGAAGCAGACGCCGGCAAGCTGGTGTTTTTCATGTCGATTGATAAGTGCCGATTCCGCAAGCCAGTGAGCCCCGGAGATCAGGTGCAGTTTCATGTGAAGCTCGTGCAAAAACGGGCACCGGTTTGGAAATATTCAGCGGAAGCGCATGTCGACGGCAAAAAAGTCGCCGAAGCGGAAATTGGTGCGATGTTGATTGATGAGCGTGGGGTTTGAGGGGGGAGGGACCTCATCCGTCTTGCGCTCACGCGCAATCCACCTTCTCCATCTGCGATGGAGAAGGGACTATGATTGTCGCTTCTCCATCGCAGATGGAGAAGCTGTCACACAGTGACTGATGAGGTCCCTTTGTTGAGCCAAATATTAAAATCTACCAACGCCCGCGTCGTATAAGCCCGCTTCCGTGAAATCGCTTTCTCTGCGTGTTTCAAACCCTTCACCGGCAGTTCCGTGGGTGGTGGCATGAGGCCGAAGTTTATGTTCATGGGTTGGAATGACTGAGTGGCGTTGTCGGTGGTGGTGATGTGGCCGCCGGTGATGTGATTGATCAGTGCGCCATGAGCTGTGGTTGCGGGCGGGACTGTGAAGCTGCGCCCCAAGCGTTCAGCAGCTGCCATACGGCCGGTCATGATGCCCATGGCGGCACTTTCGACATAGCCTTCAACCCCTGTCATTTGGCCGGCAAAGCGCAGGCGGGGCATGGCTTTAAGGCGCAGTTGTGCATCCAAAACTTTTGGTGAATTCAGGAAGGTATTGCGGTGCAGGCCGCCCAATCTTGCAAACTCGGCATTTTCCAATCCCGGAATGGTGCGGAAGACGCGGACTTGATCGGCGTATTTCAATTTGGTTTGAAAACCCACCATGTTGAACAGGGTGCCCAGCGCATTGTCTTGGCGCAGTTGCACAACGCCATAAGCTTTGACCGTAGGGTTATGTGCATTGGTGAGGCCCATCGGTTTCATAGGGCCGTGACGCAAGGTTTCGGGCCCGCGTTCAGCCATCACTTCAATGGGCAGACAGCCGTTGAAATAAGGCGTGGATTTTTCCCATTCTTTGAAGTCACCCTTTTCACCATCATTCAAGGCTTGGATGAAGGCGTTGTATTGGTCGCGGTCCAGAGGGCAGTTGATATAATCTTTGCCGGTGCCGCCGGGCCCCACTTTGTCATAGCGCGACTGGAACCAAGCCACGTCCATATTGATGGATTCGCGGTGGATGATAGGGGCTATGGCGTCAAAAAAGGCGAGGTCGGCTTCACCGGTTAGTTCGCGTAACGCATTTGCCAGTGCGGGTGAGGTGAGGGGGCCGGTGGCCACGATGACGCTGTCCCAATCTTCGGGCGGCAAGCCTTTGACCTCGCCGCGTTCGATGGTGATCAAGGGGTGGGCTTCAATGCGGCGGGTGACTTCTTGGCTGAAGCCTTCACGGTCGACGGCCAGTGCTCCGCCTGCAGGCACTTGGTGATGCTTGGCCACGTCCATGATCAGTGAACCGCACAGCCGCATTTCCTCATGTAACAGGCCCACAGCATTTTGTTCGTGATCGTCGCTGCGGAAGGAGTTGGAGCAGACAAGTTCGGCCAAACCATCGGTTTTGTGGGCGTCGGTTGCCACGTGGGGGCGCATTTCGTGAAGGATTACGGGGACGCCTGTATTGGCCACGGCCCAAGCGGCTTCGACGCCTGCCATACCGCCGCCGATGATGTGAATTGGTTTTGTCATGCCGCGCTTGTGCCTGTTGCACTTGCGGCTGTCAAATTAGTGAGGCAAAGGGGGGCT
>JAYUQS010000022.1:0-16663 GCA_043756645.1 Hyphomicrobiales bacterium
AAAGAATTGCATGTGGCGGATTGTTGCTTGCGGCAGGTAGGCCAGATGCTTTATGCGACGCGCAGAACTTCATGAGGACGCTATGGGCTTTATTTCTGACTCGCTGAACCGCATTCAACCATCCGCCACGATCGCTATTTCGAACAAGGCGCAGGCTATGCAGGCCGAAGGCAAAAACGTGATCGGGCTTGCTGCCGGTGAACCGGATTTTGATACGCCGCAAAATATTAAAGATGCGGCGATTGTGGCGATACAAAAGGGCAAGACCAAGTATACTGCCGTTGACGGTATTGCAGAATTGAAGAAGGCGATTGTTGATAAGTTCGCGCGTGAAAACGGGCTCACATACAAAGTCTCGCAAGTGTCTGTCGGCACGGGTGGCAAGCAGGTGCTGTTCAACGCGCTGATGGCAACCGTAAACCCCGGCGATGAAGTGATTGTGCCTGCCCCTTACTGGGTCAGCTATCCCGATATTGTGATGCTGGCCGGTGGGGTGCCGGTGATTGTGCAAGGCAAACCTGAAAAAGGTTTCAAGCTCCAAGCGACTGATTTGGAAAAGGCGATTACCCCAAAGACGAAATGGTTGATTCTCAACTCACCGTCCAACCCTTCAGGTGCTGCCTACAGTCATTCAGAAATGAAAGCGTTGACTGATGTGCTGGTCAAGCACCCGCATGTCTGGGTTTTGACCGATGATATGTATGAGCATCTGGTTTATGATGATTTCAAATTTGCCACACCTGCTCAAGTGGAGCCTTCGCTTTACGAACGCACCCTCACCATGAATGGTGTGTCGAAGTCCTATTGCATGACGGGCTGGCGCATTGGTTATGCGGCGGGGCCGGAGCCTTTGATCAAGGCGATGGCGAAATTGCAGTCACAATCCACGTCCAATCCATCATCGATTGCGCAATGGGCAGCGGTTGAAGCCTTGAATGGCCCGCAGGATTTTATTGCAAAACACAACGTCATTTTCAAAGAGCGACGTGACCTTGTGGTATCAATGCTCAATCAGGCCAAAGGCTTGAAGTGCGCTACACCCGAAGGAGCATTTTATGTTTATCCGTCATGTGCCGGTGCGATTGGAAAGACCGCACCCTCAGGCAAAGTGCTGGCGACCGACGAAGATTTTGTCAGCGAACTGCTGGCAGCAGAAGGTGTGGCTGCTGTGCATGGTGCAGCCTTCGGCACGTCGCCATTCTTTCGTATTTCCTATGCCACTGCGACGAGCACGCTCGAAGATGCGTGTGCCCGTATCCAACGCTTTTGCGCCAACTTGAGGTAAGACTATGACAATCTATGAAAATACGCTGCCGGTTTTGGTTCACAACATGCAGGCACTTGCCAAAATGTTGCATAAAGCCGCGCAGCATTGCGACAACAAGAAAATTGATAAGGCCGTGATGTTGGGTATGCGCTTGGCACCTGATATGTTCAATCTGACACGCCAAGTGCAATTGGTCACAGATTTCGCCAAAGGCTGCGGTGCGAGGCTTTCGGGTGCAACCACTCCATCATACGCTGACGATGAAACCACGTTCGAAGGCTTGGCCGCACGGTTGGCTAAGTGTGTCGGGTTTTTGCAAGGCATTGATAAAGCCAGCCTTGCAGGCGCAGACACGCGCGACGTGACAGTTAAAATTGCAGGCAAAGACGCCACGATGTCGGGGCAAGCATTTGTGAACTCTTATGCCTTGCCGCATTTCTATTTTCACATGACCACGGCTTATAACATTCTGCGCCATAACGGCGTTGAGATCGGCAAGGGCGATTTCATGGGTCGATGAGATCGGCCCAATTACCGTCACATTCCCCGCGATAAAGGGGGATATCGTTTGAAAGGTACAATATGAAAAAGATTCTCTCTGTTGCATTGATCGCAACTGCCGCTGCATTTGCCGCTGCGCCTGCGCAAGCTGGTGGCGTTAAAATTGGCGTTCTCACCTGCAAGGTTGAAGGTGGCGCCGGTTGGATTATTGGTTCGTCCAAAGATGTGGAATGCACATTCAAAGGCACCAAAGGACGCGTTGAAAATTATGTTGGTTCTATCGGTAAATTGGGCGTCGATATTGGTGTAACCACCGATACCCGTGTTGGCTGGATTGTGTTTGCGCCAGGCAAGATGAAGTCCGGTTCGCTGAGAGGCAGTTACACTGGCGTATCGGCTGAGGCCACTGTCGGTCTTGGTTTGGGTGCCAATGCGTTGATTGGTGGCTTCCGCAAATCAATCAACTTGCAACCTATCAGCGTGCAGGCGCAAACCGGTTTGAATATTGCAGCAGGCGTTGCCAGCCTGAACTTACAGCCTGTCGTTTACAAATAAATTTTAACAAGCATGGCAACCGGATCGATTTCCGCTTGCCAGTCCTTGCGGAAAGAGTCAGTCTCGTTTCCGGAGCTGCCCTGGCGTAGCTCTTCTTGTCCTTCAGGGCAGCCCCTCAATGCATAAAAACAAGCAAGGGAGGGTTATCCATGAATGTTACCAATGGCAGAGCGCCAACGGGTCCACGGTTGATTGCCATCGTCGGACCCTACCAAAGCGGAAAAACCACATTGCTCGAAGCGCTGCTATACCGCGCCGGAGCGATTACGCGGCAGGGCAAATCGGTCGATAAATCTTTAAACGGTGATGCAACACCAGAAGGCCGCCACCATGGTATGGGTGTTGAAGTCAACATAGCTGGCCTCACTTACATGGGTGACCAGTTTAACTTCATAGACTGCCCGGGCTCGATTGAGTTTTCAGAAGATGCAAAAGCCGTGTTGCCCGTTTGCGATGCTGCGATTGTTGTGGTTGATGCGGATGCGAAAAAGGCACCTGCCTTGCAATTAATCCTTCGGGAGCTTGACCGCGTCGGCTTGCCGCGCATGTTATTTCTCAACAAGGTTGATAAGTCCGATGTTGCGCCCCGTGACGTTTTGGCGTGGATGCAGCCTGCAAGTTCAAAACCTCTGATGCTGCGGCAATTGCCGATTTGGACGAATGGCGTGGTGTCTGGTTTTGTGGATTTGGCGTTGGAGCGCGCCCATATTTATCAGGAACTTGCCGAAAGCCGGATAGTTGAAATGCCTGCCGATATTGCGGATCTTGAAAAGCAGGAACGGTTCAAACTTCTGGAAACGCTTGCTGATCATGATGATGCGTTGATGGAGCAATTGCTTTCAGACATGGAGCCGCCGCGCGACCAGATCTTCAGTGATTTGAAACGTGATGTGTTGCTGGGCCATGTGACGCCGGTTTTGTTCGGCTCAGCTGAACACGGCAATGGCATTGGTCGCCTGTTGAAAACGCTTCGGCATGACGTTGCGGGTGTTGGTGTGGTGGCGGAACGACTGGGTTTAGTGCCTACGGTTTCGGCAGTTGCACAAGTGATGAAAACTGTGCATTCGCCGCAAGGTGGAAAGCTCTCAATAGCGCGTGTGCTTTGCGGCGACGTGACTGACGGCATGGTGTTGCACGATGGCAAAGACCGTGAGGCGCGCGTTGCCGGACTCTCCACATTTGTTGGTGTCGGCCAGGTGAAGCAACCCAAAGCAGGTGCGGGCCAGATTGTGGCACTCGGGCGGCTTGAACATATTGCAACGGGGCAAACGGTCTCGTCAGCGCGCGGAGCATGTTTGCAGTTGTTGGGGCACACACAAACACCGCCGGTTTATGGATTTGCGGTTTCGGTTGCAGATCGCAAAGACGAAGTGAAACTGACCAGTTCCATTATGCGATTGATGGAGGAAGACCCGTCTTTGCATTTTGAACATAACCACGTCACCGGTGATATGGTGTTGTGGGGGCAGGGTGAAATGCACTTGCGGGTGGCGATTGAAAAATTGGCCAGCAAGTTTGGTGTTCAAGCAAGTTCCGCGCCGCGCCGGATTGCCTTCAAGGAAACGATCCGCAAGTCGGTGGGTTTGCGCGGACGGCACAAGAAACAATCGGGTGGACATGGCCAATATGGCGATGTGGTGGTGGAGATTGCGCCACTGCCGCGCGGTTCCGGATTCGTGTTCAGCGATACCATCACAGGCGGAGTGGTGCCAAAGCAATATATTCCGGCAGTCGAACAGGGCATCCGCGAATGGATGGTGAAAGGCACACTTGGTTTTCCGGTGGTGGATTTTGGCGTGAATTTGTCCGACGGCAGCTATCACGATGTCGACTCATCTGAAATGGCATTCAAACTGGCTGCACGCTTGGCTATGGTTGAAGGCATGCCGCAATGTTCTCCGGTGTTGCTTGAACCTATCATGGCGATTGCCATTCACGTGCCAAATGACGCAACAGCGCGCGCCAACCAGATTGTGACGGGTCATCGCGGGCAGTTGCTGGGTTTTGACTCACGAGAGGGCTGGCCCGGTTGGGACACGGTGCAAGCGCATATGCCGGAAGCTGAACTGGCTTCGCTGATTATTGAAATAAGGTCTGCCACCGCTGGTGTTGGCACGTTTGAGATGCAGTTTGATCATTTGGCTGAAATCAGCGGTCGGGCGGCAGAGCAATTGGCGACTCAACAGCGGGCACAAGCCGCCTAATTTTAACCCGGCGTTAACCACGTTACTCGCCAATTGGTCAAATTGGCGAGCGACTACTCGTAATGGCACAATTCTGTAACGCGGTTTTAAGGCCAAGCCCTTAGAAACAGATCGTTGCGGAGTGTGTGGGTATGCGTTCGATTACAGGCTGGCGTTTTTTGGTTTATATTGCAGTGCCATTGGTATTGGCATCGCTCGGCGCCATAAACTTATCTGTTGATTTGCTGCGCCGCGTCGAGTCAAGCAGCAATGCCGCGGAGCATGAGCGCAACAAAGCGGTTCTGACTGAGACCATTCAAAATACGGAAATGGAACTTTCTCGTTTGGTTGCCGAGAATGCCATGTGGGACGAAGCCGTTCGACGTACAAGTGGTGCTCTGGATACTGCATGGCTGAAGCAAACTTTGGGTAGCTCACTGAGTATGGGGTCGGCCTATGACAGTGCCGCAGTTTTGGATTTGCGGTCGGGTCAAGTCATTTGGGCTCAGTCAAAAGACAACAGTCCAATTGGTCTCGACACGCTTTTTGGAGACAAATCACTTTCAACTTACTCTGATATGCTCAAGGTCAATACTGCGCGAAATGGGATCGTATCGGGATTTTTGCAAACATCCGATGGGCCGGTCGTTCTGGCGATGGCTCCGGTTTTCTCAACCTCAACAGCGCCAAAGGGCAATGGTCGCATCGTTTACCTCAGCAAGAGTTTGAATGCAGCATGGTTTAATGACGTGCAGAAAAAATTATTGGTGGCGGGTGTTGGAGTTTCTGTTGCTGATGTTGCGAATAAAACAAATCTCGGTTTGAAAAGCCCGGACGGGCAAGTGACACTCTCCTTATTCTGGAAAAATCGGGAACTGGGTACCATGGTGACATCGGCTTTTTCGGAAAAAACTGGGGTAACGCTTGGCTTTCTCGTTCTTGTCATGGCAGGTATCGGATATGTGTGTTGGTCACTGGTTGGCCAATTGGAGCGCGATGAACAACAAGCTCAGTTCCGCGCCTCGCATGATCATTTGACTGGCTTGCCGAACCGACTTTCATTGACCCAGTCGATGCAAATTTTGCGTGACAGTAACACGCCTTATGCTGTGGCTTTTGCAGATTTGGATGGGTTCAAAGAAGTGAACGACAGTTACGGGCATGATATTGGAGACCGACTGATTTATATGATCGCGAATGGTATTCAGCAGCTGTCAAAAAGTGCTGTGCTTTGCAGCCGTTTGGGTGGAGATGAATTTGTCGTATTGTTTGAAGGGGCTTCCGCACAAAGTGATGCGCAGAGCTTCGCGGTAAATCTGATTGCGATGCTGAAACACTCGTTTGACCTTGATGGCAGGCTTGCCTCAGTTGGTGCAAGTGTGGGAATCGCTGGTTGTGATGGGACCTTGGACGTATCCGAAATGTTACGGCGCTCCGACATTGCCATGTACAAGGCCAAAGCCAATGGCAAAAATCGGTTGTGCGTTTTTGACGAGGCCTTTGACATTGAACGCAATGAAAATCTGGCGATTGCGTATGAACTGAAATCCATATTAGCGAGCGGTAATTTGGGAATTGTGTTCCAGCCAGTTGTGAGTGCGCGGACTTCGGAGATTACCGGAGTTGAAGCTTTGGCGCGCTGGCCTTCGTCTTCACCTCGCAAAGTGACAGCGGACCGGTTCATTGCTGTTGCTGAGAATAGTGGTCTCATTGATTCACTTGGTGAATTAATTTTGGAAAAGGCTTGCTTTGAAGCCGCAAACTGGCCCGATATCAGATTGGCGGTGAATATTTCCGCAGTACAATTGAACAACCCCAATTTTGTCTCCCGTTCTTTGGCGATGCTGGCAAAGCATAAAATTTCTACCAATCGTGTTGAGTTTGAGATTACAGAAACGTCGCTCATTCATGACACGGATCGGGCCAAACAGGTTTTCACGGCTTTGCAAAAGGCGGGTATTAAAGTGGCTTTGGATGACTTTGGCACAGGGTTCTCAAGCATCGGATATTTGCGCAGATTCGAGTTTGATCGCATTAAAATTGATAAGTCGATCATTGGCAAAGTCATGTCGAGTGCATCGGAGCTTGCAATTGTGCAAGGGACACTGTTGGTGGCGCGCGGGCTTTCGGCTGACGTGACTGCTGAGGGAATTGAGAGCGCTGAGCAGGCCAGTGTGCTTCGCCTCGCAGGCTGCACCGAATTGCAAGGTTATCTTTATCATCGCCCGCTTTCAGCTGCGGATGTGACGGAAACTTTACGCCGCAACAAAGTGGCGCATGTGCCGCGAACACAGATCGTCGCATAGCGCATCTGCATGACACTTGAACTTTTCTTTGGCCTGTTTGCATTTGCTGGTGTGTCTGCTTTTACGCCCGGACCCAACAATACGCTGCTGATGGCGTCTGGCATGAATTTCGGTTTTCGCCGTACCTTGCCATTGATTGCAGGCGTGACTCTTGGCTTTCCTCTAATGATTGGTTTGGTGGGCCTGGGGCTTGGCAAAGTTTTTGATAGCTATCCGGTTTTCTATCAATCGTTGAAATATGCCGGCGCGGCTTACATGCTGTTTCTGGCTTGGAAAATTGCAACGGCGCGGCTTTCAGCCTCTGAAGACGCAATTGCTCAGCCCATGAGTTTTCTGCAGATGATGTTGTTTCAATGGGTGAACCCGAAGGGGTGGGTCATGGCCATCACTTCGTTGAGCGCTTATACGTTGGCTGCTCACTATTACGCCGGCGTTGCAACGGTGGTTGGTGTTTTTGTATTTATGGGCATCACCAGCGCTGTGACATGGACAGCTTTCGGCGCTGCACTGAAAGGTGTGATGTCTGATCCGCGCTATTTTAAGACGATTAATGTGAGCCTGGCGCTGTTGTTGGTCACATCATTGGTGCCGATGTTGCGGCATTAACTTAATCTGCTGTCACCAAACATGGCCGCTCAATTCCGGTTTTCGACAAATAGGTGCCTTTGCTTTCGTTGAAGGACACATATTTTCCTTTGCAGTAGGCGGTCCATTCAGGTGATCCGGGTTCGAGTTTTGGAACAGCTTTGGCCACGACTTTGGTTTCCGGTGGCGTTTCTATTTTTGCTTCAGCTTTTGGTTTCTCCGGCTTTTTTGTGACCGCGACAGCTTTGGGCTTAGGTTTGGACTCGGGCTTTGCTTTCGCAGGGACGGCTGCAAAAGCTGAGAAACGGGTCATGCAAGATGCTTGCGCATCGTCATGGCGGCGTTGCCAATCATTGGTTTTTTCGCCCTGATCCGCAATGTCGCGGGCATAGGCCGCACAATAATCGGGGATGTTGGCTTGGGCGGGGATGGTCAACACAAAAAATGTTAGATGTAAAATCAAAAGACGCATTACGATCTCCCAACGTCGCTTCGGTGGGTCGACATTGAAACCCAACTATGGCCTCAGCTTGCCTTCAATATGGCAAATCATAGTAATCTTTGACTGTAAGGGCGTAGATATCAACGGGTCCTGTGCGACCGTTGCCGATGGCGTATTGCTCGTGGGTTGTTAGCAAAGCCATGCCAATGCGGCGCGCAAGTTTTGCCGAGGCTACATTTGCGACCATGACTTTGCTCCATACGCGTTTTGCATCGAGATGTTCAAAGGCAACGCCGAGCAGGGCGTGGCCGATTTCAGTGCCCAGCCCCATGGACCACATGGCGGGGTGGACGCCCCAACCCACTTCGTGACTGCCGTCGCCATGGCAAATGATGAAGCCTTCTCCCACCACGTCACACGAGAACTTTTCTTCTGCGGCCATGTGAAAGACATGGCGGCGGCTGTCTTTTTGGGCAGCGATTTGGCGGATGACGAAATCTTTGACCATGGCACCGTCACGCAGACGGTGGGCGATGTGCTTTTGGTAGCGCGGCTGCGTCATGAAAGCAGCCAATTCATCTGCGTCCTCACGCGATATTTCGCGCAGAATAAGACGTGGCGTTTCCAAAGTTGTCATGGACTTCAAGATGGTCATGATCACTTCTTAACGGCTTTAAGACTTTGCGGGAAGAGTAGAATTCCGATTGCGGAAAACACCCATAAAAGCGGCCCTGCAGGTGGCGTGCCGTGCAGGGCCTTGTGCGGCATCTTCAGCCGCTTGTTCCATTTAGGAGGCAATTGTGCCTTAACAGGCAACATAGCCAAATCTAGCGATAATGATGTTATCGGCGACTTGCAGGTGGCGTCATTGTCGTAGACCTCTCTGCTTTCTTGATGATAGCAAATTAATGCCACGGGACCAGGTTGGCAAATCAATTTGCCGGTCAATGATGATGACGCAAAATTTCATACGTTAGGGGATTGCGGCTTTTGAACTCTTTGTTTAGAATAATTCTAAATTAAAAAAACCGGAGATGAAGATGAATAAAATGGACACCGCCCCCATTGGCAAATGCCCTGTGATGCATAGCCCAACCAATTTTGGTGTGCGCTCCAATCGCGACTGGTGGCCCAATCAGTTGAACTTGAAGATGTTACATCAAAACTCTTCGTTGTCATCGCCGATGGATCAGGGATTTCGTTATGCCAAGGCGTTCAAGGCGCTGGATTTGAAGGCGCTGAAAAAAGACCTGCGTAAGGTCATGACCAATTCACAAGATTGGTGGCCCGCTGATTATGGCCATTATGGACCCCTGTTCATTCGCATGGCTTGGCACTCTGCCGGCACATATCGTACGGGCGATGGCCGTGGTGGCGCGTCTTCCGGCACACAACGCTTTGCACCACTGAACAGCTGGCCTGACAACGTAAATTTGGATAAGGCACGGCGTTTGTTGTGGCCGATCAAGCAGAAATACGGCAACAGCATTTCCTGGTCGGATTTAATGGTCCTCACTGGCAACGTTGCTCTCGAATCCATGGGATTCAAAACCTTTGGTTTTGGCGGCGGGCGCGCAGATGTGTGGGAACCAGAAGAAGATATCTATTGGGGTACCGAAACAACCTGGTTGGACGACAAGCGTTATTCCGGTGACCGCGCATTGGAAAACCCATTGGCTGCTGTGCAAATGGGCTTGATCTATGTGAACCCTGAAGGACCGAACGGTAATCCTGACCCGTTGAAATCTGCCCGCGATATCCGCGAAACCTTTGCCCGCATGGCGATGGATGATGAAGAGACAGTGGCCTTGGTGGCCGGCGGCCATACCTTCGGCATGACCCATGGTGCAGGTGATGCGAAACTTGTGGGGCCTGAACCAGAAGGTGCCGATTTGCAAGCGCAGGGCTTTGGTTGGCTTTCCTCCCATGGTACTGGCAAAGGCGGTGACACCATTTCCAGCGGCTTGCATGGAGCATGGACGGCCAATCCCACCAAGTGGGACAATGGTTACTTCGACGTATTGTTTGGCTATGAATGGGAGTTGGGCCGCAGCCCTGCTGGTGCACAACAATGGCATGCTGTTAATTTGGCTGAAAAAGACATGGCACCACATCCGGCTGACGCCTCGAAAAAAGTGCCGATCATGATGTCGACAGCTGACATGGCGATGCGCATGGATCCTGCTTACGAAAAAATTTCGCGCAACTTTCACCAGAACCCGAAGAAATTCGCAGACGCTTTTGCGCGGGCTTGGTTCAAGCTAACACATCGTGATATGGGGCCGAAAGTACGTTACCTCGGGCCAGAAGTGCCGAAGGAAGAGTTGATTTGGCAAGATCCAGTCCCTTCCGCCAAAGGTGGATTAATCGGACCAAAAAGTGTGGCCGCACTGAAAGCCAAGATTGCTAAATCCGGTTTGTCGACAAGTGAATTGGTACAAACAGCCTGGGCCTCTGCTGCCACGTTCCGTGGTTCAGATAAGCGTGGCGGGGCCAATGGTGCGCGCATTCGTTTGTCGCCTCAAAAAGATTGGGACGCCAACCATCCAAAGCAATTGGCCAAAGTACTGGCCAAGCTTGAAGCCATTGTGACCGCATTCAACAAAACCAAACCAAAGGCCCGTGCATCACTGGCTGATCTTATTGTGCTGGGTGGTTGTGTGGGTGTGGAACAGGCGGCGAAAGCGGCTGGCCATAATGTGAAAGTACATTTCACGCCGGGCCGCACTGATGCAACGCAAGCGCAAACCGATGTTGAATCATTTGCGGCACTTGAACCAGAGGCAGACGGTTTCCGCAATTATCTGAAAACCAGCTACTCAATTTCAGCTGAAGAGCTGTTGGTGGATAAAGCGCAGTTGCTGACTTTGACGGCGCCTGAAATGACAGCACTGGTTGGCGGACTGCGTGTCATTGGCGGCAACCTTGGTGATGCTGCTCATGGCGTGTTCACCAAGCGTAAGGGCGCTTTGACCACAGACTTCTTTGTCAACTTGTTGAGCATGGACACGGTTTGGACGGCCACGTCGAAAGCGGAGGATATGTTCGAAGGCCGTGACCGCAAAACCGGAAAACAGAAATGGACAGCTACACGCGTTGATCTGGTGTTCGGTTCCAACTCACAACTGCGGGCTTTGTCGGAAGTCTATGCGCAGGATGATTCACAAAAGAGTTTTGTGAATGATTTTGTGAAGGCGTGGGTCAAGGTGATGGATGCTGATCGCTTTGATGTGAAGGCGTAACAAACTTTTGAAAGATCCCGACTTTCGTCGGGATGACGCTTTAGGTAGGTACGTCATTCCGGCGCAAGCCGGAATCTTTCAAAATTGTTTTCGTCATTCAACACTCGTCCAACAGCGCTGAGTGAAAAGCTTCATATCGGCACTCTGTATTATTTTGCATCCCCCAGGATCAATTCCGCACCTTTCCATCCCACAAGCATCGAAGGCGCATTGGTGTTTCCGGCGATGAGATTTGGGAAAACTGATGCGTCGCAAACCCGTAAGCCACTGACACCGTGCACGCGCAAGTTTTCATCGACAACGGAGGTGGCGCTGTTGCGGCCCATGCGGGCCGTACAGGAGGGGTGGTAGACCGTTCCAGAACGTTGTTTGAAATCCTGGATCAAGTCAGCGTCAGATAATACTTGCGGGCCTGGTCGCAATTCTTCTGCCACCAGTTCGGCGAAGGGTGAAGCACATGCAATACGGCGGACAAATTTTACCGCCGCCAACATTTCCTGCACATCATGCTCAGTGCCATAAGCATTGGCCGTAATTTTGGGATGCACTTCAGGGTTTTTTGAGTTCAATGAAATTGTGCCCCGCGATGTCGGCCTGCAATTTGAAAGCCCAATCGACAAGCCTGAAAATGGATCAGGATTGAGAATAGGCCGCTCACCGGCACGCGGCAATAACGTCGAGAAGGCTTGCATATAAAGCTGCATATTCGGGCGCGGCAAATCCGGACTGGTTTTGAAAAAGCCGCCGCCATGATTGATCGACAAACTCAATGGCCCGGTTCGGAATAAGAGATATTGCAAACCTGCTTTCAACTTGCCGTGCCACGGCCGTAGCGCGTCATTCAGTGTCGGCACCTTCATGCGGTAGGTGTAGTTCAGTCCCACATGGTCTTCGAGGTTTTGACCAACATGCGCATTGTGCTGCTGAACGACAATGCCGTGTTGGCGTAAATGGTCTTGTGGGCCGATGCCGGACAACATCAGCAGTTGCGGCGAATTGATTGCACCGCCGGAGATGATAATGTCACGACCAGCTCTGACGGTTTTGCTTACGCCATGCTGATCATAGGTTACGCTTACGGCGCGTTGACCTTCGAAATTGATGCGTGTTGCGTGCGCATTTTTTTCGACGTGCAAATTCTTGCGCTTGGCCGCCGGCCACAAGAAAGCACGGGCGGAACTTAGGCGCTGGCCATTGCGCGTTGTGAGTTGGTAGGTGCCAGCACCCTCCTGCGTCTCGCCATTGAAATCAGGATTGAATGGCAGGCCAACGACTTTGCAGGCTTCAATATATTTATGGGTGAGTGGGTGAACATGGGGTGCAGTCTCAGAGACCCGCAATGGCCCGCCGGAACCGCGCCAGGCATTGCCACCTGCTTCATTGTCTTCCAATTGTTTGTAGGCTGCGAGAACAGCATCCCAATTCCAGTTCGCGCCTGCCGCTTCGCCCCAGCTTTTGTAATCATCCGCATGGCCGCGAATATAGACCATGGCGTTGATCGAGCTTGAACCCCCGATAATCTTGCCGCGGGGCCAGTGGTCACGCTGGCCATTGAGGCCGGGATCAGGCTCAGCGGCATACATCCAGTTGACGGCCGGGTCGTAAAAAGTTTTGCCGTAACCCAAAGGCATTTGCACATAAAAGCGCTTGTCGCTGCCACCGGCTTCCAAAAGCAAAACCGTGTGCTTGCCGCTCTCCGTCAGGCGATTGGCGAGCACGCAACCCGCAGCACCTGCGCCGATGATGATGTAATCGTTTTGCAAACGTGGTGCTCCCTTGACGTCCTTCGCCACCGAAAGGACCTCATCCGTCTCGCGCCTTGCGCGATCCACCTTCTCCACGTGCCGTGGAGAAGGGACCAAACAAAACGTCCCTTCTCCATCGCAGATGGAGAAGGTGGCGCGAAGCGACTGATGAGGTCCCTTTGGCAGCGACATGCGAAGATCATGGCTAATGCCAGTCCGAAGCCGTTGCAAGCACTAACCCCGGTGAGAAATTTTCGCAGGTCTTCGTTTCCGAGGGCATTTGCCTTTTGCGCGTTTATTGTCAAAGTAGACGCCTAAAGGACTCATCATGAAAATCAAAGACCTCAAGGTGTTCATTGTCGGCAATCCGCCTCCGGGTTGGGGCGGGCGCTATTTCACCTTCGTGAAGCTGACGACGGACACAGGCATTGTGGGGTATGGCGAATGTTACTGCGCCACCTTTGGCCCCAAGGCCATGACGGCGATGATTGAAGATGTTTTTGGGCGCTATGTGGAAGGCATGGACCCATTTCACATCGAAACGCTGTGGCGCAAGGTTTATGGCTCAGGCTTTACCCAGCGCCCCGATGTAAGCTTGATGGGTGTTCTCTCAGGCATTGAAATTGCGCTGTGGGACATCATCGGCAAGGCGCTCAACAAGCCGATCTATGAGCTTATCGGCGGGCGCGTACATGAGAAGCTGCGCTCTTACACCTATATCTATGCCGACCTTGCCAAGGGGCAGGATGATTCGATTTACTGGAATGCCGAACAATCGGCCGAGCGTGCCGCTGATTATGTGAAGCAAGGTTTTACCGGTATCAAGTTTGATCCAGCCGCGCCTTACTCGTCATTCGATCCGCGCCAACCCTCGCTTGAGTCGATGGCGCTTTGCTCCAAGTTTTGCAAACTGATACGTGAAGCCGTGGGCGACAAAGCGGATTTGCTGTTTGGCACACATGGGCAATTCACAGCGTCGGGTGCCATTCGCTTTGCCAAACAAATTGAGCAATATAATCCCCTGTGGTTTGAAGAACCCACACCGCCAGACAGGCCAGAGGAAATGGCCTTGGTGGCGCGCGGCACATCCATTCCAATTGCCACAGGCGAACGCCTCACCACGAAATATGAATTCGGACGCGTATTGGAGTTGCGTGCTGCTTCAATTTTGCAAATGGCTTTGGGACGTGTGGGCGGCATTTGGGAAGCGAAGAAAATTGCCGGTATGGCGGAGGTCAATTACGCGCAAATTGCGCCACATCTTTATGCCGGCCCGATTGAAGCTGCGGCCAATATTCAATATGGCGCGTCACTGCCGAACTTCCTGATCCTTGAAAGCATCGAAACCTTCGGTGGTTTTTATGCCAAGCTTTTGAACAAGCCCATCCGCTGGGAGCAGGGCTATGTAATTCCGCCAACTGAACCTGGCTTAGGCGTGGAACTCAACGAAGACGTGGCCCTTGCGCATCCTTACACGGGTGACAAGCTGCATTTGGAAATGACGAATTATCCGGTGAATGTATGAAGTACGGTTATATTGGTTTAGGTAATCTCGGCGGCCATATTGCGGCTTGCTTGCAAAAAGCGGGTCACCAGATTGTTGTTCACGACATCGACAAAGCGCTAGGTGAGCGTCACCTGAAGGCCGGTGCAACATGGGCTGCCTCTCCACAAGAACTGGCGGCACAGGTTGACCACGTGTTCACATGTTTGCCATCGCCCACGGTTTCGGAAAAGGTTCTGACCGGTATTCTGGCAGGCCTCAAACCGGGCGGGACATGGATTGAAAATTCGACCAATGGCCGTGATGAGATGCAGCGCCTTGCCGCGATGGCCGCAGCCAAAGGCGTTCGCGTACTCGAGGCTCCTGTCACAGGTGGTGTACACTTGGCGGCCCGGGGTGAAATTACCGTGCTTGTGGGTGGTGACGCTGATCTGTTTCAGACACACAAGCCAGCGCTGGAAGCCATCGGCAACAAGATATTCCATATGGGCCCCATTGGCACGGCTGCCATCATCAAGGTGATCACCAATATGTTGGCCTTCATTCATTTGGTGGCGGATGCTGAAGCCCTGATGTTGGCCAAACGTGGCGGCTTGGATTTGGGCCAGGCCTGGGCCGCTATCACGGCCTCCAGCGGCACCAGCTTTGTGCACGAAACCGAGGGACAGCTCATTCTCAACGGCAGCTATGACATCGCTTTCAGCATGGACTTGGCGTTGAAGGACTTGGGCTTTGCCATGAATTTCGGGCGTGAGTTTGGTGTGCCGCTGGATTTGGCGTCGTTGACCAATCAGACCTTCATGAAGGGCAAAGCGGTTTATGGCGGTTCTGCGCAATCGACACAGATTGCCAAGCTTTTGGAAGATGCGTTAGGCACTGATTTGCGTGCCGCTGGATTTCCTGCCCGGTTAGAGTAAGCATACCATCAAATGTGTCTTGGTTTGGACATGATTTCGGGGGTAAACTTGCGACCATCACAACAGGGAGTTATTTTATGAAGAAAATCATGTCTCTTATGCTCAGCACGGCTTTGGTTGCATCGACCATGGCCATTACACTTCCGGCACCGGCGGAAGCCGCCAGCAAGAAATATTGCCGGAGTTACGCCAAGGCTAAGGCCGATCGAAAGACCACACGTAAAGTTGTGCGCAATGCTATCGTTGGCGGCGTTGTTGGTGGATTGATTGGTTCGGCTCTGGGTGGACGACGGACGACAGCATTTGGTGCCGTCGGCGGTGCTGCCACTGGCGTTCTTGCTGCTGATGGAAAATGGCAACGTACTTACAACAATGAATACGCCTACTGCCGTCAAGAACTCTAAGGTTTAGGATTACACATTTTGAAGAAGCGGGTCCGTGTGGTTGGTTCCGGACCTGCGGGTCTTTGCGCGGCTGAGGTTTTGGCCTCAGCCGGTTTGGCGGTCGAAATTATCGACCATCACAAGAGCCCGGCGCGGAAATTTTTGTTGGCGGGCAGGGGTGGCCTTAACCTGACGCATAGTGAACCGCTCGACTATTTCCTCAATCGTTATGGCAGTGATCGCGCTTTTCTTGAACCAGCCCTTCGGGACTTCCCGCCTGATGCGGTGCGTGAATGGGCAAAGGGACTTGGTGTTGAAACCTTCATCGGTTCGTCGGGCCGGGTGTTTCCGGTTGGCTTGCGCGCATCACCATTGTTACGGGCGTGGATGCGGCGCTTGGATGAACGGGGGGTGACGCTCAAATCCAACACGCCTTGGAACGGTTTTGCTGATGTGCCAACAATCCTCGCATTGGGTGGTGCCAGCTGGCCTGAGCTTGGTTCCGACGCAGCTTGGGTCAAAATTTTTGAAGCTTCGGGCATCCGGGTCAATTCTCTACAGCCTTCAAACGGCAGGCAACTGGTGACATGGAGCGAACACTTCGCAACGCGCTTTGCAGGCACGCCCCTTAAAAATATTGCAGTGACTGCTGCTGGCCGCACGATACGCGGTGAAGTCATGATCACCCGGGACGGTATCGAAGGTGGGGCGGTCTATGCTTTATCCCGCGCATTGCGTGAATCTGGTGCTCAGAGTCTGTCGTTGGATTTAAAGCCGGATATGACAGCTGAAATGGTGACGCAGCGTCTGGCGTGGCCGCGCGGCAAAGAAACCCGAACCAACTTTCTGCGTAAAGCCTTGGGACTTGCACCGGTTGGAATTTCACTCTTGCGCGAAGCGGGACATGACAATCCCAAATCTATTGTCATCGCGCTCAAAGGCTCTGCCGAAATCCGCCGTGCCATCTCCACAGCAGGCGGCGTTGCGAAAGAAGAAGTTGACGAAAATTTCCGCTTGCGCAAATTTCCCAACA
>JAYUQS010000023.1:0-16549 GCA_043756645.1 Hyphomicrobiales bacterium
CGTATTTTGCAAAAAATTGGGGATGCGAAGTTTTAGCCAAGCACGGGCAGATTTTTGCACAGCGCGCGCCCAACTAATACCGACCGACACATGAATTGATTCATTATTCTTGGAACAAACTCCAATTCAATTCCCTCCCCACAAAGGCCGGGCAATCGCATGTGGCCAAAGGGACCTCATCCGCCCCGTTGGGGCACCTTCTCCAACTTCGTTGGAGAAGGGACAATCCCTATCATATCGTCCCTTCTCCACGTCAGTGGAGAAGGTGGCGAGGGCGAAGCCCGAGACGGATGAGGTCCCTTTGACGGCCATATGCGATAGCCCTGCCACAAGGGGGAGGGAGAAGAATGGGGCAACTCTTTTGGCGGTTGGTTTAACTCACATTTCCGGTTCTTCGCGTTGGTTGCGCATGTCGCCAGTATTTTCAACAGGGCGCAGCATCGTTCTTCGTCCACCAAATACAGCAGGGCGCGGAGCTTGACGGGCAGGAGGTGCTGATTGCGTTGTTGTCAGGGGAGAGCCGATTTCGCTTTCAATCACCAAATCTTGCGCGCCGCCGATCAAAAGCAAATGCTCTTGATCATCGCGCCTCACCAGCACCAATCGCCGCGATTTATCGATTTCATAATACTCGCTGATGCCAAGGCGCGACCCTTTGCGACCACGTACGCGGCTGCCGAACAACCTCGATCCTACCAAAATCAACAACAGAAAAACAAAGGCACCCAAAGCCATATAGATGATATTGAGATAAGGCAGCAGCATATCCATGACCCAAGTTCTCCTCTGGTGAGACTGCAATCTAACCCAGGTTTAACGGTTCGCAAACCAATTTGTTAATTCACGGCAATTCGACGATGGATGATTCCACTCGTCGCTTCACTCTCTATACTGCGGTTGATTCGGGGTAACTCTATGCAGGACAAGACTTTGACAGAACCAGGAAAATTGAATGCGGTGACACCATGGTTCCGGTTGCTTATTTTATTTTGTGCAATGGCTGGCCTTGTTGTCTTTGCTATCACCGCTTGGTTCGTGCGCCGGGAAATGGAAGTGCTGCCGCTTATTCTCGGTTCTGTTTTCGCTATTTGTGGCCTGTTTGCACTGTTGGCCTGGATATCGGGCATGTTGCAATTCAGTGGCTCCACGGCTGAGCGGCCGTTTTTTGATGCCGTTGCTGATGCCATGGGAGATGCGGCAGTGGTGACTGATGCCAAGGGCCGGGCCGTTTATGCCAATGCCGCATATTTGAAATTGGCGTCAAAGGCAGGTGCATCCCGCTTGGTGGGCATTGATGTGTTGTTTGCAGGGTATCCTGATTTTGTGGAGCCGGTTTATCAATTGGCGCAGGCAGCACAGACGGGCACACCGTTGCAGCGGGATGTGCGCGTTGGTGCGGGTTCATCCGTGCCGGGGTCACAGCCGGAGAGTTCACGTTGGTTGCGTTTGGGCGTTGCGCCTTTGGCAGGTGCGGGGCACAATGGTTACAACCTTTGGCGGCTCATCGACATCACTGCCGACAGGCACCACCAAGAATCCGCTTTTTCGCGGTTGCAATTTATTATCACCTATCTTGACCATGCGCCGGCCGGGTTTTTCTCGACACTTCCGTCGGGCAAGGTTGACTATGTAAATGCAACGCTGGCAGGTTGGTTGGGTATTGACCTTCTAGAGGCGCAAGCCGGTGGTCTCTCTTTGAATGATTTGGTTGGTGCCGAGACCGCGAGCATGCTCACAGCACTGGAACCTGTGGCCAACGGTTTCCGCACCGAGCATTTTCAAACTGCTGTTACGCCGCGCCAAGCTGAACGCTTTGATGTGGAGATTTTGCATCGTGCGGATTTCGACGGTGAAGGCAAAGCGTTGCCGAGTCGCAGCATGGTGTTGCGGAAGGGGGCAGAGCAGTCCCGTATTGGATCGGATGCGGGCTCAATTGATCCACAGCGCTTGGGGGCGGCTTTGCCCATCGGCTTTGCTCAAATTGATCGTGAGGGCGTGTTGCAATCGGCCAACGCGGTGTTTTTATCTCTGTCTCCGCAATTGAAACTGAAGGGCAAGTTGTCGACAGCTTTTAAAGGTTTGCGCCCGGAGCTGTTGACAGAGGCAATAGCAAGCGCCGAGAAAAGTGTAGGTCAGAGTGTAGAGCTTGATGCCGTTTTTGAGAATGCAGAACCACGCGCCATTCAATTGCACTTGGTCAAAATGGCAACTGATGACAGTGTGATTTCCGTTTTCGCTGAAGACATGACAGAAAGCAAAGCGCTTGAAGTTCAATTGGCGCAGAGCCAAAAAATGCAAGCTGTTGGCCAATTGGCGAGTGGCATTGCACATGACTTTAACAACGTGCTGACGCCGATCATCGGATTTGCCGATTTGTTGTTGGCGAAGATGCGGCCAACGGATTCGGCTTTCAACGATGTGATGAATATCAAGCAAAACGCAAATCGCGCTGCCAATTTAGTGCGGCAATTGCTGGCATTTTCACGCAAGCAAACCATGCAGCCAAAATTGCACTCACTGACCGACGCCATGTCTGATCTTGGAAATTTGCTTGGACGCGTTTTAGGTGAAAAAATTGAACTTGATATCAATCACGGCCGCGACCTTGGTTTTGTGATGGTGGATATTCACCAGTTCGAACAGGTCATCATCAATCTTGCCGTCAATGCGCGTGATGCCATGCCACAAGGCGGCAAACTTTCTGTGCGCACCTATAATCTACCTGCGGAAAAGGCAAAAGATGTCAAACATACACTGCCGCCGGGTGAATATGTTGCGTGTGAAGTGGCGGATTCCGGCACTGGAATTCCTGCAGAAATAGTTGAAAAAATTTGGGAACCATTTTTCTCAACCAAAGATGTGGGCAAGGGTACGGGACTTGGTTTGTCGATGGTTTATGGCATCATCAAGCAAACAGGCGGTTATATTTACTGTGACAGCGTCATGGGCAAAGGCACCACTTTCAGTATTTTCTTGCCGCGCCATTGGCCTGAGAAAGTTGCGGCACCGGTTGCGGCTGCGGCAATTGTTACTCCGGCGACGCGCGAAGATTTTACGGGCAAAGGGCGCATTCTCGTTGTTGAAGATGAAGACTCGGTGCGAGCATTTGCTGTGCGTGCCTTGCAGTCTCGAGGTTACACTGTTCTGGAAGCCGATTCCGGTGAGCGGGGGCTCGAAGCAATAGAAAGCGACAAAGATGGATTTGAACTGATCTTGTCTGACGTCGTCATGCCGGAAATGGACGGCCCAACAATGCTGTCTGAAATCCGCAAACGCGGTTACACCATGAAGTTCATTTTCATGTCGGGTTATGCTGAAGATGCGTTTGAACGCAACCTCGAGAACCCGGATGATTTTGGCTTTTTACAGAAGCCGTTCTCACTGAAGCAACTGCTGGAAAAAGTGAAAGACGTTATGGGGTAACAATTGCCGTACACGCATAAAGTGCATCTGATTGGTTTCGACTGTCGAATTTGTATGGTTTACTTGTCTTAAGAATCATCAGTGTTTCAATTAACTCGTATAATTTCGAATAATTCACTTATTTTCATACAAAATACTCGTATTAATTGTATTTGTTGTTATTAGATAATCTTAAGTAGCGTTTTGTCAATATTTCCCGTATAGATTGATTCGTGAGATCAATTCGTATTTGGGTGACGGCGACATGACGACTTCTCGATTGATGAACCAATTTCTGTGTTCAACCGCCATCAATGTCGCAAGTCACCTGAAAGCACCCGATGGGTCCGGTGGCAGCTACAAGGCCAGGCCGAAAACCAATCCCAACTACACGACACTTGAACCACGTGTGCTGTTTGATGCGGCCATGGCGGAAACTTACGAGGCCGTTGTTGATGCCAACGAGGTTGTTGTCGCGGCGCAACAAAATGCGGATCATGATTTGCTTCTGGCTGCACTGTCTGAGAATTTTCCAGCGACTCCTGACGCCCCGCCATCAGCCATCGTATTCATAGACGGAGCGGTTGAAGATATTGATGTCCTGATCGCTGACATCGGGCCCCATGCCGAAATCCATGTTCTCGACAGCAATACTGATGGAGTAGAACAAATCGCAGCGATTCTTGCGGGTCGCACTGACATTGAATCATTGCACATCATTTCCCATGGCCGTTCCGGCACGCTTGACTTAGGCAGCACCAAGCTCACCGCCTCGTCAATGGCTGGCGATTATGCTGATGAAATGGCCGTCATCGCGTCGTCGCTTGGCAACAATGCCGATATCCTGATTTACGGTTGTGACTTTGCCGCAGGCGCCCAGGGCCGCGAGGCTGTGGCGCTGATGGCCGCGCTGACAGGTGCCGATGTGGCGGCATCTGACGATCTAACCGGTGTTGCCGAATTGGGTGGTGACTGGGTTCTGGAACAGCAGGTGGGTTTCGTTGAAACCGGCCTGTTGAGACTGGATAGCTGGTCCAGCACCCTCAGCCTCGTGAACACCGGCAACTGGACCGTGTCGGGCTCTACCGCAACGAACACCACGGCGGGCATTACCTCCACAATCACTTTTGCCCCAACGGCAGGTGGAACAGTTGCGGTAAATGCAACGCCGCAAGTTCTCAACACATCGACGGGTATGTTCGCCAATGGCGCAGAAGGCGACGCTTCGCTTGGGTTTGTTTATACATGGGATACAACTCCCGAAGCCGCAACAGGTGTGCCGCAGCCAGATGCATCGGCTGACGATGCACCCATGACTGTCACCATCACATTCTCAACGCCAGTCACCAATCCAGTCATCAACATAGACCGGCTGGGAGGCAACGGAACTTTTGATCCAGACCCGGCTACGGTTGGCGGAGAGGATTCCCGTTCCAACTCGTCGCTTTGGACAGTGACAACAGCGGGCGCCACGCTGGTTGAACTGGCAGGTGTAGGACATTTTGATGTCACCTCCACCACGTTCCAACGCACGCCAAACCAGGTCATGGATTTGACGGGTATTTCAGGCGAGGCCTCGACCAATGCGTTGAACAGCACTGCTGCTGGCTCGATTCAAGTCATGGGCACTTTTACAACATTGACATTTGTTGTGTCAGGTGTTGGCGTTGAAGGAGCAGGGGCCGACGGCATTGAAATCGGCCTGTCGCTTGATGCACTACCAGTCGCACAGAACGATACCTTCACAATGACTGAGGACGCCACCCTTGCGGGCAATCTCTTTGCCAACAATGGAACGGGCGTCGATGCCGATCCGGCATCGGATGCGATAACGATCACTGAAGTCAATGGCGCACCCTTCAGTGTGAACACGCCGATTGCCGTCACCAACGGGACTGTCACCATCACCAACGCAGCGACAGGTGCCTTCACCTTTACGCCGTCGCCCGGCTACGTAGGCCCCGCCAGCTTCGCCTATACAATTGCCGATGCCAACGGTGGTTCTGATACCGCAACCGCAAGCATCACTATTTTGGCTGACACCGATGCCGATGGCGTGGCCGATATCAACGACATTGACGACGACAATGACGGTATTCTCGACACGGTTGAAATCGCCAACGCGGCAGCCATCGTCAACCCCACCGGCTCAGCCAACATGGTTTCGGACCAGGTTATCGTCGAGGATGTAGTGTTTCTCGAAACTTTCGGCGCAGGACCACGCACCAGCACGCCTTACACGACTTACCTTTACGAGGACGGCACGGGTTCTGGTCCAATACTCCCAGGCAATACCAATGTGAACGACGGCGAATACGCCATCGCTTCAAATCCGACTTCGGTCAGCTCCTTTTTTGAATGGCAATCGTTCACGGATCACACCGGCGATGCAGGCGGGCGTATGTTCATCGTCAACGCAGCCTCAGCTCCCAGTGAGTTTTACCGCCGCACAATCACGGGTCTCGACGCCCAGTCGACCTATGAGTTTTCGTCATTTGTCCGCAACATCATAAGTCCCGGCTTCAACCTGATTCAGCCAAATGTGACTTTCGAGATCCAGACGTTATCGGGAGCCGTGCTTGCGTCGGTGAACACGGGATCAATTGCTGCAGACGCGATGTGGCACGATGTCGGCCTCCGCTTTAACATCGGTGTCGAGACAGCAATTCAGATCGTCATTCGGAACAATGGCCCCGGCGGCGGCGGCAACGACCTCGTCATCGACGACATCAGCTTGAGCCGCATTGTGTATGATACCGACGGCGACGGAATCGCCGATCACTTCGATATCGACGCCGACAAAGACGGCATCACCGACAACGTCGAAGCGCAGACAACAGCGGGCTATATTGCCCCAACAGGTGATGGAGTCATTGCCGATGCCAATGGCGATGGCCTGGACGATGTTTATGGTCCCAATGGTTTGACGCCGGTCAACACCGATGGAACCGATGCTGCCGACTATCTCGACGCCGACTCTGACAATGACGGCTTAGCTGACATCGTTGAACGCGGTGATGGCCAAGCCACATCAATCACATCGACAACTGATTCAGACCGTGATGGCCTGCTCGACATATTCGAAGCCGGAACTGTTGCCGATGGTTATGATGTCAATGACAGCAACCTGATCGGAGCCAATTTCAACCTGTCGGACACTGACAACGACACGGCGGCCAATGGGGCAGGGGCTGTACCGCTGTTCAATGATCTTAACTACCGCGACTCGAACGAACCGCCTGTTGCAGTCAATGACAGTTTTGTCATCAATGAAGAGCAGACAATCTCCTCCAATATCATCACCGGTAACGGTATCGACACGGACCCTGACAGCGATCCGCTGACAGTAACCTCGGCCAGCATCGACAGCAATGGCGATGGCACAGCGGACACGCTTACCATCGGTGCGGCAACTGCGCTGACGGGACCCGGCGGGTTTTTGATCGGCTCCATCACACTGACATCGACTGGCCTTCTGACCTTTGTGCCAGCGCCAAACTACAATGGCCCGGTGCCGGTGTTGAACTACACCATCAGTGACGGTCATAACCAAACCAGTTCAGCCAATGTGAACATCACCATCACGCCGGTGAACGACGCGCCGGTGGTGATTGACCCTCTGGACCCTGGCACAGCGCTCAATCCGACACCTGCGGCTGATCCTCTGAACATCATTCCGGATATTGCGACGACGGACGGTGCAACGCCAACGAACCCGAATGTGGGTCAGTATTTTGTTGATCCTGAGGGCGATGTGTTGACGTTCTCAGCCATTGATCTGCCACTGGGCCTTGTGATGGCTGCTGATGGCACGATCTCCGGTGTGATTGATGCTGCGGCCTCGCAGGGCGGCAATGTGGTGGGTTCCCCCGGAGTTTATCTGGTCACCATTACCGCCGATGACGGCAATGGCGGGATCACCACCACAACGCTGACCTATACGATCAGCAACCCAGCGCCTGTGGCCGTCGATGATGCGGCGACAGTTGGTGAAAATGTGGCGAGTGTCATTGGCAATGTGATCACGGGGGCTGGCAATACGGTTCCGGGGTCCGGCCTTGATGCCGATACAGCACCTGACAGCGATGTGCTGACAGTGATCTCAGCCACTGAGGGCACAACCCCGATCAGCATCGGTATGCCCTTCATCACCGCCGGCGGTGGGGTGCTGACCTTGCATGGTGACGGCTCTTACAGCTTTGTACCGGGCACGGCTTACAATGGGCTGGATGATACGGAGACGGCGGTTGAGACCATCTCCTACGAAGTCTCTGACGGCCAAGGCGGCACGGATACTGCGGTTCTGGTGATCACGGTGCAAGGTTCGAATGACGCGCCAGTGGTGGTCGATCCGGCCAATCCCGGAACTGATCCAGAAAACCCGATCCCGGCTGATCCCGCGACCATTGTTCCGGTGCAAACCGCCACAGATGGTGAAGCCTTCCCTGTGAGCGCACCCTTGGTTGATCTTTCACCCTTCGTGGTTGACCCTGATGGGGAACCTGTCAGCTTCAGCACGACCTCGACACTGCCTTTGGGCCTCACGCTCAATCCTGACGGCACGGTGACAGGCACGATTGACCGATCCGCCAGCCAAGGCGGAGATGCTGGCACACCCGGGGTTTACACCCTCATCGTCACTGTCTCTGACGGCAGCACGACAACACCACTCACCCTGATCATTGATGTGTCGAACCTGGCCCCCGTGGCTGTTGATGATGCACCAGCAGCACGCGATGAAGACCAAAGCCAAAGCGGCAATGTGTTGACCGATGCTGTGACAGGTGATGCTGATACAGCACCCGACAGTGATGTGTTGACGGTTTCTCAAGTGAGCGGCGGTACTTTAGGGCAGCCCATTGTGTTGACCTATGGCACTTTGGTTTTGAATCCCGACGGGAGCTATAGTTTCACTCCAAATGCCACAGCAAATGCTTTGCAAAAAGACGTTATTGTAACCGAGCAAGTGATTTACACTGTTTCTGACGGGCAGGGTGGAACTGCCAATGCCACACTCACTCTGACCATTGTGGGTACCAATGACACGCCACTGGCAACGGCGTTTCCAGACCAGTCCAATTATGAAGGCAGTGTGATTAGCGTCAATGCCGCAGCAGCCTTCATTGATCCGGACGGTGATGTGTTGACGTTCTCCGCAACCGGACTTCCTGCAGGATTGGAAATCAACCCGACATCGGGCGTTGTGAGTGGTGTAGTTGCAAATGGCGCCGCAAACGACGGGCCTTACTTGATTGTAGTGACGGCGAATGACGGCAAGGGCGGGACGATTACGTCTACTTTCACGTGGCAAGTTTTGGCGCTTCCGATTGGGAGCCCTGACCCAACAGCGCCGCCAGCTATACTACCTGGTTTGTTGCAAAGACCATTGCCACTTGCGGACGATGACCTGGCAGCTGCGGTAAATGGCATTTTGTCTCTCGATGGATCGCCAACACTTTCAGGTCTTGTCATCTCACAAGTTGTTGACGACGTGGCATCGCTCAATTCTTCAGCTAATCTGACTGTTGGTGATGGCGTCATCATGCGCTTGGTCGAATGGGCTGGAAAACAAGGTCAGCAGGCCAGCTGGATGTATGAGCTGTTCGAGGCCATGGAGCATGAACCCTATGGGGGTGACAGCCTGGATTTGGCCTTGAGCCATGACGGGCAAGATTTTTTCGGTGTGAAAACGGTACGACACAACGGAGCACTTTATTTTGGCATTGATTACACCGCGCCGGGTGTGAGCGTAATTGATGTGCACCAAACGGGCGGCTTTGGTTTGCCAGAAACCGTGGCGCGCGTTTCCGCCCAGGATTATGTGGCGAATGTTTCAGCTGGCAGCCTTTGGTTGGAGTTTACAATTGTAGGACAACTGGCAGATGGCCGCCGCCTGACCTGGAGTATATCGATAAATCCTCATTCCGGCGAAGTGCTGGCAGCAACGCCAACCAATGTGTTTGGTCAGCCGAACGAACTTGTCAGAGCCTTAACAGGGTAGGACATCGCTTTCTTGAGGGCCGCTCTACGCCCTGACGCACAACCTTAGGATACATTAATAACAAACGGCAACTATATTGAGAATCGGAATTCCATCATGAAATGCACAACAATTGGCATATTGGTTTCGGCAAGCATTCTGGCGGGGTGCTCGGCCAAACCGGATTTGATCAGCGACGCGGAAATGGCCGCCTTTGTCGGCGAGAATGCTGAACAAGTAGTGGCCAATCAAGAAGCCATTGAAGGTTCGATCGGGCTTTATGAAGCCATGGCGCGGGCGTTGAAATACAATCTCGATTACCGTGTTGAAATGCTCAACGCAACATTGGCAGCAAGAGCTGCTGACGTGAAATCAGCAGCGATGTTGCCGCAAGTGGTGGCAGGGACAGGGTACAATGGTCGTGACCCTGCCTCGGGAGGCTATTCGCGATCATTAACGACTGGCTTGCGTTCTGCTGATGCTTCAACGTCAAGCGAGAAGCAAAACTTTACGGGTGACATCACCGCATCGTGGAATATTTTGGATTTTGGTTTGTCCTATGTGCGCGCAAAACAAGCGACTGATGAAGCTCTCATAGCTGAAGAACGTAAACGCAAAATCGTCAATCGGATTGTGGAAGACGTCCGCACGGCCTATTGGCGGGCTGCAACCGCCGAACGACTGCTATCCGGATTGCATGTGCTCGAAACCCGTGTGAATGATGCGCTCGCAAATTCGCGATCGCTGGCACATGACGGTGTATTGGCACCTTTGACCGCCCTGACCTATCAACGTGAATTGGTCGATATTCGAAAGCAAATTCATCAGCTGGAACTGGAGCTGAGAACTGCCAAAATTCAACTCGCTGCGTTGATGAATGTACCTCCCGGTTCTCCATACAAAATAGTAGTGCCAAAGCGCAGTGGCACAATGTTGTCGCTCACCAAGTCAGGTGAAGAACTCGTCGAAATTGCGATGATGAACCGCCCCGAATTACGTGAAGCGCTGTTGAAGGAACGGATTTCTGCAAAGGAAGCTGATGCGGCCTTGTTGCAATTACTACCCGGTGTGCAGGCGTTTGGTGGCGTGAACATTGATAGCAATGATTTGTTGTACAACACCAACTGGATATCCTGGGGTGCCAAAGCCTCGTGGAACGTGATGCGTTTGTTCCAATACCCAACCATCAAAAAAGAAAATGAAGCGCGCGCTGCTTTAACCCGTGAACAGGCACTGGCTATGACCATGGCGGTGTTTACGCAGGTTCACGCGGCACGGGCTCGCTATGCCCAGAATGCCAAAATTCTGAAGGATGCTGACGACTACTACGCTGTACAAAAGCGGATATTGCAACAGGTGAAAACTGCCGCTGAAGCAGATGCAGAAAGCGAACAAGCGCTGATCCGTGAAGAGATGAATACGCTGCTTGCGGCCGTCAAGTATGACATGGCGCATGCGGACCTGCAGAACGCCTTCGCCAATGTTTATGCGACTGTCGGCATCGATCCTTATGCGGCTGGGCTCGATGGAACCGAAACTGTTCGCGACATGGCAAAAGGCTTGCGCGGTACATGGATGGAACGCGGCGATAAGTCGGGAACATGAAGAGGTCCCTTCATTAAACTCAATACAAGACTTGAATTCAACACCATGGGGATGGAGAGAGACATGAAAATACAACTCAGTGCGGTCGCACTCACCTTAACTTTGAGCAGCGGTTTGGCTTTCGCTGCGGATGAACCAACAACAGCGCGAGGCGTCGTGCAGGCCCTCACCGAGGCAACAATCGCCGTTGACTACTCTGCTAAAGTAAAACGCTTGCCCAAACTTGAAGGCGAGGCTTTTCGCGCCGGTGATGTGCTTGTGGTGTTTGACTGCCGCAAGTTTGCAGCTGAAGTAAACGCATCCCGTGCCGCGTCCAAAGCCAAGGAGCTTTTAATGGTCAACAACCGCAAGCTTTTGCAACGCGGTGCCATTGGGGCCAATGACGTGAAAATTTCAGAAGCCGAATATGCGGCGGCGCAGGCTGATGTTTCTGCCTTGCAAGCGCGCACCGGGTCATGTGATTTCAAAGCCCCGTTTGATGGCTTACTGGTGGAACGCATTGTGCAAGAGCATGAAACCCCTTCGCCCAATCAGCCGCTCATCAAGATCGTCGATACAACACGCCTGGAGGTGGAAGCCATCGTGCCTTCGAAATGGTTGGGTTGGTTGAAGCCTAAACAGTCTTTCCAGTTTGTTATTGATGAAACCGGTGCTGAAGTCTCCGCCCATGTGGCAAGACTTGGTGCGGTTGTTGATCCCATCAGCCAGACCATCAAAGTTTATGGTGTGCTGGATGATAAAGATAATTCGGTTCTGCCCGGTATGAGTGGAACGGCAACGTTCCCGAATACTGGCAGCTGAGGCCGGATGCGCTCACTCTCTCCCCAGAAAAGGCGGTCTATTCAAATATGAACAGCCCCTACCGTGTGCATCCGGCCTTACCTTCTGATAGCGGAGAAAAGGTCGTTCCGTTACCGCAAAAACCTATAGTTGATGGGCAAGGCCAAGCAGCTTCACCCACTCGTCTGGCGCAATTGGTCAAGCTGGAAGGCGATCTCAGGCAATTGCCAACATGGCAGGCCACTGTGTTTCATGCCCTCAACGAAACGCCTGAACTTATTGGCCAGCAGCAAGGGTTTTTCTTCCGGGCAAACCAACGCCACGCTTTTCGGTGTGAAGCAGCGTCCAGCGTTGCGGCTTTAGACGCACGTGCGCCGTTGATTGCCGCATTGAATTCGGTGGTGAATCGTTTGCAGGATTTTTCCACGGCACATTCATTCGACCTGCAGAAAGTTTTGAAGTCGCAGAGCTACCCCTTTGCTTGTGCGTTGTGGCTTCCTTGCAAGGGTGCAAAAGACAATGTGTTCGGCGGCTTTTTATTTCTGCGCGATGATGCGTGGACAGATGCGAACCGCGCCATTGCCGAGCGTGTTGCTGGTGCTTACGCACATGCCTTGCGCGTACATAATCCACCGCAATTGTTGCGGCGGCTGTCGTTCCCGAAATGGGCGCTTTACGGCTTGCCCGTGGCCTTGGCCCTTTTGTGTTTGGTGCCGGTGCCGATGACAACACTTGCACCTTTTGAAATCGTTCCGAGAAACCCTGTGCCGGTGACGGCACCATTAGATGGTGTTGTCAAACAGATCGGTCCTGAGCCCAACAGCATTGTCAAAGCCGGTACCGAACTGTTCCAATTCGAAGACACCGAGTTGACGGCGAAAGCAAGCATAGCTGCGCAGCGCATCGTGGTTGCTGAAACGCGCGTGGCCACCGCCAGGAACGGTGCTTTCAGCGACAAGGACATGAAGCGCTCGGTCAACACTTTGATGACAGAATTGGCATTGGCAAAAGCCGAATATGATCTGACCGCCAGCCAATTGCAGCGGGCGAAAGTTGTAGCCAGCGAAGGCGGCTTGCTGATCTATTCCACGAAAACCGATTGGTTGGGAAAACCGGTGCGCACTGGCGAGAAAATCATGGCCATTGCCGACCCCAAACAGGTTGCCGTTCGTATCGACGTCAATGTGCATGATGCGATTGCACTGGATGGCGAGGCTTCGGTGCGATTATTCCTCGATGCTGATCCGCTGCAACCACGCGACGCTACGATTTATGAGCGCAGCTACAACGCGGCAGAAATTCCCGGTGGTACATTGGCTTTTGCAGTCAGGGCGCAATTGACTGATGCGGATGCCACGCCGTTGCGCATTGGCCTACGGGGCACGGCACAGTTGATCGGGGACACTGTGCCTTTGGGGTTTTATGTGCTGCGACGGCCGTTGTCAGAGTTGCGGCAATATTTCGGTATCTAAACGCACATGCTTGCCGCCTCTCAACCACCGCAAGAAAGCCCGCCGCGTTTACGACGTGATCTGAGCTTTGCTGATGCGGGGTATGATATCACGGGTGATCGGGGCACAATTATTTACGACCCCGTGCAACATAACTTTGTTCGCTTGTCTTCTGCTGCGTCTGCGTTGCTGGGTTTTTTTAAAGACGACGGAACAGTGCGGGGGCATAAACCGCCAACTGAAGACATTGAAGCGTTGGCCGGATTTCTTGAAACATCAGGACTGCTCCAGCCAAAGCCCGGCGTTGCTGCGCGGCTGGAGGCAAATCGGTTGCGGCGGTCAAAGTCTTTGGCCGCGCGGTTTCTTCATAACTACATCTCATTTCGATTGCCGCTGTTTAATCCGGAACCGTTTCTGGATTTAACACTTCCTCTCGCCCGGCTGTTGGCCTCCCGCGGTGTTTTCATCTGTGTACTGATTTTATCAATCTTGGGCATTTACCTGGCAAGCCGACAGTGGGATCATTTTTTCGGCATGCTGGTGTCCAGCTATTCGCTTGCCGGTGCAGCAGCCTTTGCCATGACGATGGTGGTGTTAAAAATATTCCATGAATTGGGACATGCTTATGTGGCGCGGCATTATGGTTGCCGTGTGCCTTCAATTGGTGTGGCCTTTATGGTGTTGACGCCGATGCTTTACACAGACGCCAGCGATGCGTGGCGGCTTCAATCGCGGCGGCAGCGGGTAATGATCGGGGCAGCCGGCATTATGGTTGAACTTTGTATTGCAGCTGTCGCCTTGTTTTTTTGGGTGTTTCTCCCCGATGGGGCAGCGCGGGGCATCGCATTCTTTGTGGCCGTGTCGGCGTGGATCATGAGTGTGTTGGTGAACCTGTCGCCCTTCATGCGTTTTGACGGCTATCACATTCTGGTGGATGCGCTTGGCATGCACAGTTTAGGGCCGCGCAGTTTTGCTTTGGCAAATTGGCAGTTGCGGGAATTCCTATTCAAACCCGATGAACCGCCACCGGAATTTTTTGCACCCGGTCTGCATCGCTTTCTGGTTTGCTTTGCGTATTGCACGTGGATTTACCGGCTGACACTTTTTCTGGGCATTGCCTATTTGATCTACACCATGTTTCCCAAAGCGGCGGGCATTGCTCTGGCTGCGGTTGAAATTCACTTTTTTATTTTACGGCCAATTTTGAAAGAACTGCGGGAGTGGCAGGCGATGGGACTGAAACAGTTGATTTTAACGCGGCGCGGCATCGCGACTGGCGTGGTTGTGTTGGCGGCGGTGGTCCTGTCCGTTTTGCCCTTAGATCGGAATGTTCACGTACCGGCGGTGTTTCTGCCGTTTGCAGATGCCAAGATTTATCCACCCGAACCAGCATTGATCCTGGAGATTTTGGCAAAGCCAGGAGAACCTGTCGCTGAAGGACAGATTTTGGCGCGGTTGTTGGTGCCCGATATCAGTCATTTGCAGCGCATCGGGCAATTGCGCTTGGAGGTGACGGAAGCGAGGTTGTTGCGGGTGGCAGCTGATGCGCAAGACCTCGCTGAGCGCCGCGTGTTACAACAGGAACGTGAGGCTGCGTTAACAGAGTTGGACGGATTGCATCGACGCGGTGAAAAGCTGGTGCTGCGGGCCCCCATCGCTGGAACGCTGACAGCTGACGCTGCACCTTTTCGTGAAGGCCAATGGGTTGGGTCAGGTGAATTGTTGTTTCATATTGTTGACCGGCGTCAAGGGCGCATCGTCGGCTTAGTGGCCGAGCGGGAGGCGGGACGCGTAAGCCAGGGGGCGGAAGTTTCGTTTATAGCGGAAGACGGAATGCGCCCTATAGTTCGGGGGCGCGTGAATGAGGCAGGCTTGCCGGGCGCGGAAGGTTTGGCTGCATCTTATCTGTCGTCACAATATGGCGGGCCGATTGCGGTCAATCCATCGCAGCAAGGTGGTTTTGAACCGATGACGGGACGTATTCCTTTGGCTATCGCGACAGACTTCAGCGCCCCTGAATCAGCTGTGACCGGAACCGCCAAAATAGCTGCCGAGCATCAAAGTTTCGCCGGATTTTTGTTGGGGCGGATCGTGACCGTTGTCATGCGTGAAAGCGGATTTTAGAAATATAATTGACTCCTCAATGGCTTAGCAGCAGTTGAACGGTCTTGAATGTTCCTGAAAAGTTTCGCTTGCAACTTGAACAAAAAAAGAACATACAAAAAACACGAACGGAACATCCGTTCGGTGTTGTGTAACAATCTTTCAGGTGAAATAAGGAGCAGGGCAATGGCGCAAGCGAATCTTCGGGTGGTTGAGAATTCATCGATGGACAAAAGTAAGGCACTTGAAGCGGCTTTGAGCCAAATCGAACGGGCGTTCGGTAAAGGCTCCATCATGAAGCTGGGGGCCAACACGGCCATGGAAATTGAAGCGGTGTCCACGGGCTCTTTGGGCTTGGATATTGCGCTTGGTATTGGCGGCCTGCCCAAGGGTCGCATCATTGAAATTTATGGACCTGAATCGTCAGGCAAAACCACACTGGCCTTGCATTGTTTGGCCGAAGCCCAGAAGAGGGGCGGCATTTGCGCCTTTGTGGATGCTGAACATGCGTTGGATCCGGTTTACGCCCGTAAATTGGGTGTGAATGTCGATGAGCTGCTGATATCGCAGCCGGACACTGGCGAGCAGGCGCTTGAAATTGCCGATACGCTGGTGCGGTCAGGTGCGGTTGAAATTCTGGTGATCGATTCCGTTGCGGCTTTGACGCCAAAGGCTGAACTTGAAGGTGAAATGGGTGATTCATTGCCCGGTTTGCAGGCACGGCTGATGAGTCAGGCCATGCGCAAGCTGACCGCTTCGATTTCGAAGACCAACTGCATGGTTATCTTCATCAACCAAATCCGCATGAAGATTGGTGTGATGTTCGGTAGCCCTGAAACCACAACCGGTGGTAACGCTCTGAAATTCTACGCTTCCGTGCGTTTGGACATCCGCCGCATTGGTGCGATTAAAGACCGTGATGAAGTGGTGGGCAATCAAACCCGCGTGAAAGTGGTCAAGAACAAAGTCGCCCCTCCGTTCAAGATGGTGGAATTCGACATCATGTATGGCGAAGGCATTTCAAAGGTTGGTGAATTGGTTGACCTTGGTGTGGTGGCTGGCATCGTTGAAAAATCCGGCTCCTGGTATTCCTATAATGGTGAGCGCATCGGGCAGGGGCGTGACAATGCCAAAACCTTCCTGCGCGGCAATCCGGATATGGCAAACGCAATTGAAGCGGCAATACGCGGAAATTCCAAAGTTTTGGCCGATAAGATTTCTGATAAAT
>JAYUQS010000024.1:0-5687 GCA_043756645.1 Hyphomicrobiales bacterium
GGCATTGCAACACGCTACGAAAAAACCGCACGTAACTTTCTAGCAGGCATTCATCTCGCCTGTGCACTTGCGTGGCTCAAATGACGACACGCCCTAGTGGAGCTTGGGCAAAAGATGGGTCTAAAGCTTATCGCTGAAGGTATCGAAAATGCAAACCAAGCTGCTCTTTTACGTCAAATTGGTGTGCACAAATTGCAAGGCTATCTCTATTCAAAGCCTCTCCCCGCGTCGGACTTTATCAGCTTTTGTCAAGCCAATCTGTTGCGTGCAACGGCAGTTGACATGAAAATGGTCGCCGAAAAACTGAACCCAATGCCTGATCTTCAATCGGGTCAAGTAGCGAAAACCGATCTTTCTGTATTGGCATAATATTTTCGTACAAAAGCGGATTTTCCAGCGTTGACGCATTCAAACTAGTTGCGTTCCACTTATGTTCTATGCTATGCCGCGCCCCATGGCTAAAACTGCTTCCATCTTCGTCTGTCAATCCTGTGGCACCACCTCATCCAAATGGTCAGGACGCTGTGACGGTTGCGGCTCTTGGAATTCGATTGTTGAAGAGGCGACGGAAGCCCCTGCTTCGGGTGCCAAGGGCAAGGCGCTTCCCAAAGGTCGCCCCACGCGACTGGTCGGCCTTAAAGGCGACATGGCGGCCCCTCCCCGCATTAAAACCGGAATGCCTGAATTAGACCGTGTGGCGGGTGGTGGTTTTGTGCCGGGCTCGGCGGTGTTGATTGGTGGCGACCCGGGCATTGGTAAATCAACTTTGCTGTTGCAGGCGCTGGCGTCCTTGGCAAGGTCCGGCCAACGTGTGGTTTATGTGTCGGGCGAAGAAGCCATTGCGCAGATCCGGTTGCGCGCCGAACGTTTGGGATTGTCAGATGCGCCGGTATTATTGGCCACTGAAACCAATACGTCCGATATCATTGCCACTCTGAATGAAGATGGCCCGCCTGCGGTGGTCGTCATCGATTCCATTCAAACCCTGTGGTCGCCCGTTATTGAAGCGGCTCCCGGCACCGTGTCACAACTGAAAGCGGGTTCTGAAGCTTTGGTGCGTTTTGCCAAACAAAAAGGATCTTGCGTTTTACTCGTCGGCCACGTCACCAAAGATGGGCAAATTGCAGGCCCGAAAGTGGTTGAGCACTTAGTTGACGCGGTTCTGTATTTTGAAGGCGACCGTGGCCACCAGTTCCGCATTTTACGCGCGGTTAAAAACCGCTTCGGCGCTACGGACGAAATTGGCGTCTTCGAAATGTCTGACGACGGCTTGAAAGAAGTCACCAATCCTTCTCGGCTGTTCATGGGCCAGTCCGAACGCCCTGCCCCCGGCACGGCGGTGTTTGCAGGTGTTGAGGGTACGCGGCCTTTGCTGGTGGAAGTGCAGGCGTTGGTTTCGCCGTCACCACTGGGCACACCCCGTCGCACCACAGTGGGTTGGGATTCGAATCGCCTCGCCATGATTTTGGCCGTGCTTGAGGCACGTGCTGGCATTTCATTGTCCCAGCATGATGTTTATTTGAACGTGGCGGGTGGTTTGCGGCTGAAAGAAACGGCGGCCGATTTGGCCGTGGCAGCAGCAATTCTGGGCTCAATGTCCGACACCATCATCCCCCATGGCACGGTGCTATTTGGGGAAATCGCCCTCTCCGGCGCCATCCGGCCCGTCGGTCAAACCGAGGCGCGGCTGAAAGAAGCGCAGAAATTGGGGTTAACCGAAGCTGTGATTGCCCAAGCGGGTGAGACGCCCTCCGTAAAAGGTTTGACCACAAAATCAATGGAAACCGTGGCTGACGTGGTGGCCTGGGTGGCGTCAAGGTCGAAGGGGTTACGGCGGATTGCTTGAGCGCTATCCCCAACAATTCTCATTCCACACTGGCACCCCGCGCCAATCCTGCCTATAAGGACCACGAAAACAACCTCAGGGACTTTCCATGCCCTTCCAAATTTTAGACTTTATCCTCATCGGCATCATGCTTGTGTCAGGCATTCTTGCTTTGGCACGTGGCTTTACGCGGGAAGTGCTATCACTTGTCGCGTGGGGTGCGGCAGCCGTCGCTGCTTATTTCGCCATCCAGCAAAAGCAATTGCTTGATCTGGTCTTGCCCTATGTCGACAAGCCGGTTCTCGCGCAAATTGCCGTGGGTGCCGCAGCTTTCATTATCGTGCTGATTTTGGTCTCGATTATTTCAGTGAAAATATCAGACCGCGTAGTGGATTCGGCCGTTGGCGCCTTCGACCGTACCTTGGGCTTTCTCTATGGCCTTGCCCGTGGCTTGGTTTTGGTTGCCATTGCCTATCTGTTTTATGGCTGGCTGCAACCGCCCGAAAATCAAGAGGACTGGATCCGCAATGCGCAAAGCTTGCCCATTATCCAAGGCGTCAGCAATGGTTTGGTGGCAGTGATTGAGCGCATTTCGCCTGACGCCGCGCAGAATTTGACCAAGTCGACCATCGGCAATCCAGAAGCACCTGCACCAGGTGAAACCGGCTATTCCAACAGCCAAACCCAAGGCCTTGAAAATCTCGTTGACGGCCAAACCCAACAACCCGCAGCAGGGACGACCAACAACCAATGAACGCCTCTGACGATTTCGATATTGATGCTGACACGCTGCGTGAAGAATGCGGCGTGTTTGGCATTTATGGCCACCCCGATGCCGCAGCGTTGACGGCGCTGGGCCTTCATGCGCTGCAACATCGCGGACAGGAAGCAGCAGGCATTGTGTCTTACAACAATGGCCGCTTCCATTCGGAACGCCGCATGGGTTTGGTGGGTGATCATTTCTCCTCCGCCAAAATTATCGACCGTTTGAAAGGCCAAGCCGCCATCGGCCACGCCCGTTATTCCACAACCGGCGAACCGATCTTGCGCAATGTGCAACCGCTCTTTGCCGAATTGGCTGAAGGCGGTTTTGCCGTTGCACATAACGGTAACCTCACCAATGGCTTGTCACTTCGCAAAGAACTGATTGCCAATGGTGCGATTTGCCAATCCACTTCCGACACTGAAGTCATTCTGCATTTGGTGGCGCGCGCCCAACGGCCCAAATTGATTGACCGTTACATCGATGCGCTACGCCGCCTTGAAGGTGCTTACGCTTTGGTGTGCCTCACCAACAAAAAACTCATCGGCGCACGTGACCCGCTCGGCATCCGTCCGTTGATGTTGGGCAAGCTGGGCGACTCCTACATTCTCTGCTCGGAAACCTGTGCGCTTGATATCATCGGTGCCACTTTCGTGCGTGAAGTTGAAAACGGCGAAGTGGTGGTGATTTCGGAAGACGGCATTGAAAGCCACTGGCCCTTCCCGCGCGTTCCCGCCCGCCCCTGTATTTTTGAGTATATCTATTTCTCACGCCCCGATTCAGTTCTTGGCGGGCGTTCCGTCTACAACGTCCGCAAACAAATGGGCCGCCAATTGGCCATTGAAAGCCCGGCTGATGTCGATGTGATTGTGCCTATCCCTGACTCAGGTGTTCCAGCTGCTTTGGGTTTTGCCGAACAACTCAAAATTCCTTTTGAACTGGGAATCATCCGCAATCATTATGTGGGCCGCACCTTCATTGAACCCACGCAGACCATCCGCTCGCTTGGTGTGAAATTAAAACACAACGCCAATCGCGCTGTGGTCAAAGGCAAGCGTGTATTGCTGGTGGATGACTCAGTGGTGCGCGGCACAACCTCAGTCAAAATCGTGCAGATGATGTATGACGCGGGCGCCACCGAAGTGCATATGCGCATCGCGTCGCCCCCGATTAAGTACCCCGATTTTTACGGCATCGATACGCCGGAAGAAAAATCGCTTCTTGCTGCAACCCATACGCTGGAAGAAATGCGCAAATTCATTGGCGTGACATCACTCGCCTTCATGTCAGTCGACGGTATTTATCGCGCCATGGGTTACGATGGGCGCAACAATGCCCAGCCACAATTCACCGATCATTGCTTCACAGGCGAATATCCCACACACCTGACCGATATGATCGGCGAAAGCGGCAAGCAACAATTGTCGCTACTTGCTGAGGCTGGATAGTCCATGACAAAATCTCTCGAAGGCAAGGTGGCTTTGGTCACTGGCGCATCCCGTGGACTTGGCTTCGCCACTGCTGTTCATTTGGCGAAAGCCGGAGCCCACATCATTGCCACGGCACGCACCAAAGGCGGATTGGAAGAGTTGGATGACGCCGTAAAAGCTGCAGGCTCTACCGCAACCTTGGTGCCAATGAACCTGGCCGATGTGGAAGCAATTGACCGCTTGGGTGCAGCAATTTTTGAACGCCACAAGAAATTGGATATCCTCATTGGCAACGCTGGAACACTCGGCAAGCTAACGCCTCTCGCACATGTTGACCCCAAAGTTTGGGACGAATCTCTAACGATCAATTTGACCTCAAACTATCGTTTGATCCGCTCCATGGATGCACTGCTGCAAGCAGCCCCCGCAGGCCGTGCCATTTTCGCAACCTCTGGCCTTGCCCAAAAATGCTGGCCTTATTGGGGCACATATTCCATCGGCAAGGCAGCACTCGAGGCCCTGATGAAAACCTATGCCGCTGAAGTGGCAACGACGAACATGCGCGTCAATTGCTTCAGCCCCGGTGCCACCCGCACAAAAATGCGCGCCACCGCCATGCCGGGTGAAGACCCGGAAACCCTGCCAACCGCAGAAGAAGTCTCAGCCCAGATTTTACCCATGTGCATGGATGAGTTTGCCGATAATGGCGGTGTGTGGAAATATGATGTGAAGGGCTTGTTCAAGCAGAGTTAAGATGTTTCACCTCTCCCGCTTGCGGGAGAGGGGCGAAGCGTCAGCGTAGCGGTGAGGGAAAAACACGGCCCTCACCTGCCACCCTTCGGGTGGCGTCCTCTCCCGCAAGCGGGAGAGGTGAAGTTTATTTTTTTGAATCGTAGGGATTATCCCCGCCACCGCGCAAACTGAACCTGATCGGTGTGCCGTCCAAATCAAACGCTTCACGCAATCCATTGGTCAGATAGCGCAAATAACTCTCCGGCAGTTTCTTCAACTGATTGCCGAAAATCGCAAATGTTGGCGGCCTTGCATTGGCTTGCGTGGCGTAGCGGATTTTGATGCGGCGGCCACCCGGTGCGGGCGGTGCATTGCGTTCGACTGCACCTTCAAGCCAACGGTTCAAGCGTGAAGTGGTAATGCGCTGGTTCCACTTTTTATCAGCCTGGGTCACAGCCTTCATCAAGCCATCAATGCCCTTGTTGCGAATGGCCGACAATGTAACAAGCGACACGCCACGAATTTCCGGCAGAACATCTTCCAGTTTGCTTTTATAAGCATCGAGAACTTTTTGTTTGTCCTCAACCGCATCCCATTTCGACAATGCAATCACTACAGCGCGGCCTTCACGGCCCACAAGGTCAGACAATGTCAAATCCTGCCGCTCGATATCAAGTGTCGCATCAATCAACACCACAACGCATTCGGCAAAGCGAATGGCGCGCATGGCGTCGGACACCGACATTTTCTCGATCTTTTCCTGCACACGGGACTTGCGGCGAATACCTGCCGTGTCCCATAATTTAATGTCGCGCCCACGCCACTGCCACGCACTCGAAATCGCATCACGGGTGATGCCGGCTTCCGGCCCGGTGAGCATGCGCTCTTCATTCAACATCGCGTTGACGAGTGTGGATTTACCGGCATTGGGCTGACC
>JAYUQS010000025.1:0-5677 GCA_043756645.1 Hyphomicrobiales bacterium
GCGAACTTTCGCCATGGTCTTCTCCTTCAAGGTTTGAATGTGAAGGCCTTATAGAGATTTTATGACGATACGAAAGCGGAAAATGAGGGGCGCACCTCAGGGCTGCTATGCAGTGCCTGTTCGCTGTTTCAAAAGCCCTGTCAACCAATCCGGATCCATTTGCGGAACCGACGAGAGCAGCAATTCCGTATAGGCCGGGTAGGGCGGATTGAGCACTTCCGACTTCAACCCCTGTTGCACCACCTTGCCCTTATACATCACCACAATTTCATCCGAGATGGCACGCACCGTGGCAATGTCATGGGTGATGAAGAGATAGGACACATGGGTTTCCTTTTGCAGCTTCATCAACAGCTTCAAAATATCTTCCTGCACGATCTGATCAAGCGCTGAGGTCACTTCATCGCAGATGATGATATCGGGCTCTGCGGCCAGAGCGCGGGCAATCGAAATCCGCTGCTTTTGCCCGCCCGACATTTCACCGGGGTAACGGTCAATGAAGTCTTCGCTGAGCTCAATGTTTTCCAGCAGCGCAATGATTTTGTTTTCTTTGGCCTGGCCGGTGAGGCCCAGATAAAATTCCAGTGGCCGGCCAATAATATCGCGCACCTTCTGGCGCGGGTTCAGCGCTGTATCGGCCGATTGATAAATCATCTGAATGCGGCGCAGCATATCGCGGTCGCGGTCTTGCAGCTTGGGAGGCAGCGCCTTGCCATTAAACTCAATGCGGCCCTTGGACGGCGGCAACAATCCCGTGATGGCGCGCGCCAGTGTGGATTTGCCCGAACCTGATTCACCCACCACGGCAACAGTTTTGCCGCGTGGCAAACGCACGGTGACGTTATCAAGCACTTTCACAACACCGGAATAGCTGGCGTCCACCCCGTTGATGGAGAGCACAATATCGAGACTCTTTTCTTCAGGCTTTTCGAGGCTGCGCACCGCCCACAGAGATTTTGTATAATCCTGTGTCGGGGTTTTCAGCATCACTCGCGTGTCAGCTTCTTCCACCAGATTGCCATAGCGCAGCACCATGATGCGATGCGCCATTTGCGCAACGACAGCGAGGTCATGGGTAATGTAGATGGCGGCGGTATTAAACTCTTCGACGATGCGGCGCATCGACGCCAGCACTTCGACCTGTGTGGTGACATCAAGGGCGGTTGTCGGTTCATCAAACACAATCAAATCAGGACGGCACGACATGGCCATCGCCGTCATGGCGCGTTGCAATTGTCCGCCGGAGACTTGGTGCGGATAGCGCGTGCCGATGGTGTCGGGGTTGGGCAATTGCAGACGTTTGAACAAATCCTTGGCGTCGGTGATTGCGGCATCACGGGACGACACACCGTGGTTGACTGCACTTTCAACCACCTGTTCCATCAAGCGATGCGCCGGGTTGAATGAGGCCGATGCACTTTGCGCGACGTAGGAGATTTTTGATCCCCACATGTTGCGCAAGTCTTCTTGTGGCGCGTCCACCAATTCCTTGCCATCAAACTGAATGGAGCCAGCAGATATGCGGCAACCGGGTTTGGTATAGCCCATGGCGGCGAGGCCCAGTGTGGATTTGCCCGCACCTGATTCACCAATCAGCCCCAGCACTTCGCCACGCTTTAAATCGAGATCAATACCTTTGATAATGGGGTGCCATTTGTCATCAGCAAAGCCTTCGATTTTGAGGCCGCGAATGGTGACAATGTTTGATCCTTTTACCCTCAACTTATCCTCGCGTTTTTTATCACTGCTCATCGCGCAACCCCGAGGTTTTATGTAGGAACCAATCCACCACGAAATTCACTGAGACAGTCAGAAGGGCGATTGCGGCGGCGGGAATGAGGGGTTGAACTTTGCCAAAGGTGATCAAGGTTTTGCTTTCCGCCACCATGGAGCCCCAATCAGCCGTAGGGGGCTGAATGCCAACACCGAGGAATGACAGCGCTGCGATGGTGAGAAACACAAAACTGAAACGAAGGCCAAATTCGGCAATCATCGGCGGCAGAATGTTGGGGACGATTTCCTTGAATACGATCCAGATCATCTTTTCACCGCGCAATCGTGCGGCTTCGACAAAATCTTGCACGGCCACACTGAGTGCTGTGTTGCGGGCCAGGCGGAATACGCGGGTTGAGTCCAGCAGGGCCAGAATGAAAATCAAGTTCCACACTGACTTTCCCGCCATCGTCAATAACATCAAAGCGAAAATCAGGACTGGAATCGACATCAGAATATCGACGAGACGGCTGACGATCTGGTCCATCCATCCGCGGGTGACGGCAGCGTAAATGCCAAGCGATCCGCCAATGAAAAATGAAATCAACACCGTGATCAACGCAATGCCAATGGTATTGCGGCCACCATAGATCACGCGGGACAAAGTATCACGGCCAATCTGATCAAGACCAAACCAGTTTTGCCATGATGGTGCGCCATAGGCTTTGCCGACAATTTCAGACTCGGTGTAAGGCGCGATGATCGGTGCAAACAAGGCGCAGAGCACATAAAACGCAATTACCGCCATGCCGAATTTGGCGCTGAAGGGGGCTGACTTTAAGAGCCGCATCGTATTGTCTGACCACGTACGCTTGGTGCGACGTGATAATATGTCTTGGGTTTCAACGCTCATTTGGGGTGCAAGAGCCGTGGGTTGGTGACAATCGCAATGATGTCAGCCGACAGGTTCAACAAAATATAAGTGGCAGCGAATATCAAGGCGCAGGCTTGTGCCACCGGCATATCGCGGGAACTGACCGAATCCACCATCAACTGGCCAATGCCGGGATAGGTGAAGACCACTTCCACCACCACAACGCCAACCACGAGATATGCGAGGTTGAAGGCGATGACGGTGGCGATGGGTGCCCAGGCATTTGGCAGGGCGTGACGTAAGATCACTTGTTTGGCAGTCAGGCCTTTGAGTTTGGCCATTTCGATGTAGGGGCTCGACAGAAGTGAAATGATCGAGGCCCGCGTCATGCGCATCATATGGGCGATAATCACCAGTGTCAGTGTGAGTGCAGGCAGCGCGCCTTTATACAAATGCTGCAGAAATGGCGTTGTGTCTGAAATCGTCGAAAGCGGCGGGAACCAACGCAGCTTTACGGCAAACACGAACACCAAAATGTAAGCGACAAAAAACTCTGGCGAAGCAATCGTCGTCAGTGTCACCGAGTTGACGATGCGGTCAAACCAACTGTTGCGATAGAGTGCTGCAAGAAGACCAAGCATGAGAGCGACGGGGACAGCAATGACGGCCGTCATCGCGGCCAGAAAGAATGTGTTGTAAAGGCGTGGCCCGATTATGTTTGAAACGTAACGGATGTTTTCTTCGCGCCAACCGCCAGCCCCTGCAAATGATTTGCCGAAGTCGCCCTGTACAGCGCCAAAAATCCACTCGAAGAAACGTGTGACAGCAGGGCGGTCAAGGCCCAGCGATTTATTAAATGCGGCAACGGTTTCCGGCGTTGCACCTTGCCCCAGAATGTTTTCGGCAAAACCACCGGGCATCAACTCCAACGATGAAAAAATGATCACCGACACTGCAAGCAATGTCAGAAACCCCAATCCCAACCGTTGCAGCACGGTTTTAACCACCGGATGCATGTTCAACCTTCCCTCAATCGTTACTCTCAGGCTTCTTCGGCCTGTTGTTAAAAAAACCTAGCAGACTGCAGCGGTAATACCAAAGCTTTCTCTTGGCCACTCACAAGATTGCGACATTACCAAAAACAAAACACCCCGCTGTTGCCAGCGGGGTGTTTGTATTCTGAGATACAGAATGATTTAAGCGAATGACCAACGGTCGTACATGTAACCGCCATCTTGATCGAGGTCGGCGTTGAGTTCGCCGTGGACCAGCTTGGTGTTCAGTGCGCCAACATAGTTGGAGAACATGAGAACCATTTGGCCGCCATCATCATGCACCAGCTGCTGCATTTCAGCATACATGGCGGCACGCTTGGCCTCATCGGTTTCGCCACGAGCAATTGGCAGCAACTCATTGAAGCGTGGGTTTTTCCAATGCGTATCGTTCCAAGCGGCTTCCGCAGCAAGCGAAACCGTAAGGAACATATCAACCACTGGACGACCACCCCAATAACAATGGCACCAAGGCTTCTTGAGCCAAACGTTATCCCAATAGCTGTCGTTTGGTTCGCGGATGACGTTGATATCAATGCCAGCAGCCTTAGCGCTTTCAGCCATCAGCAATGCCGCATCAACTGAGCCCGCAAAGGCTGCGTCTGAGGCTGACAAATCAACTTTCAAATTCGCCATGCCAGCTTTGGCCAACAGTGACTTCGCCTTGTCTGGATCATACGTGTAAGCAGGTGCCGGATCCGTGGCAAACTTCATAGCAGATGCCAATGGATTGTCGTTGCCGGCTTTGCCGTAACCAAACAGAATCTTGTCCACCAATTCCTGACGGTTGATGGCATATTTCAAGGCTTGGCGCACTTCGACTTTGTCGAAGGGGGCAACATCTGTGAACATGGGTGCTGTATAATGTTGATATCCCGACACGTTATAGATTTCGGTCTCTGGCGCAGACTTCAACAGGTCAATGGTCTTCAAGTCAGCGCGGTCGATGTAATCGACTTCACCGGCGAGATAGGCATTGGTACGCGCTGCAGGGTCGATGATTGAAAGTTGTTCAATCGAATCGAAGTTGCCGGGTGCAAATGCATTGGGGTTGCGCTTGAACGTGGCGCGAACGCCTGGCTCAAGCTTTTCCAACACGTAAGGACCAGCACCACCGCCAGAAAGATCAACCTTGCCACCTTCCGATGGCAGAATTGGGAAGTGATAGTCTGACATCAAGTAAGGGAAGTCAGCGTTGCCGCCCGAAAGTTCAAAAATCACGGTTTCTGGACCGTCAGCCTTGACCGAGGTCAATGCGCCCAGCAAAGCCTTGCCCGGTGACTTCGAGTCTGCACCAGTGTGATAGTTGAAGGTGGCAACCACATCGTCAGCTGTCAAGGTTTTGCCGTTGTGGAATGTTACACCCTTGCGGATTTTGAAAATCCACTTCTTTGCGCCATCGGCTGGTTCAAAGCTTTCAGCAAGATATGGAATCGCATTGGCTTTTTGGTCGAGACGCACCAATGGAGCGCCGTTCAAGCCTTTGCCCCAGGCGAAGTTCATGCCGTGGGCCCAGGTTGCGGGATCCATCGAGTCAGTTGTTGCACCATGGCCCAGACCGGCGCGGAAATGTCCGCCCTTCTTGGCTTCAGCGCGCGCAGCTGCCGTAAATAATGTACCGGCAGCGGCCAATGTCATTCCGCTCGCCATGGCATATTGCATGAAGTCGCGGCGGGACAGCTTGCCCCGGGTAACGGCCTTCTTGGCCATTTCAAGTTTAAATTCAAATTCAGTCATGTCTCACTCCATTGCATGTAAATGCGGTGTTGATCAGAGCAGCCTTGTGGCCATTTACGGGCATGCTGTGGCGAGCTCTGTGCCCGCAGCATATATCCGTCATTGCTCCCCTCAGTCGTTCTTGTTCTTGCTCCCGAAGAAGTGGTCGGGCTTTGCCAAACCTGAGTATGAAGTTTGCATGATGTTGCATTTGCGTCAATTCAATTTCATGACATGTTCTATGGAAGTCTTTGATCCATAATGGCGCTTTCGTACGTAAAGAGGTCGAAAACAACGTTATTTACGATCAATCGAGAGGATT
>JAYUQS010000026.1:0-2193 GCA_043756645.1 Hyphomicrobiales bacterium
TTCCGGTAACGGATGTTTTGAGGTGATCTGGGGCAATGGCACAGGAAACGATTACGCTTGAAAGGCCAACCGTGCACATGGTGCATATGTTGGTGTTCACTTTGGTTGTCACCATTTTGGCAGCGGTTTTATTTCCGGCACTCAAAAGTGCTTTTATGGCGAACCCCGGTTTGAATGGGTTGATTGTGGCAACGCTGCTTTTGGGTGTGGTTTATGCGTTTCGCATGGTCTGGCGGTTGGGCCCGGAAGTGACATGGGTCAATGAATTCCGCATGGGACAACCCAATGACGCGCCGCCGCCTGTGTTGCTGGGACCAATGGCAACTTTGTTGGGCGATGCGAACCGCCGGACGGTGCTTTCACCACAAACCATGCGCTCGCTCTTGGACTCGCTGGCATCACGTCTCGATGAATCGCGTGACCTTGTCCGCTACCTTGTTGGGCTTTTGATTTTCTTAGGCTTGCTTGGTACATTCTGGGGCTTGCTTGAAACGGTTTCGTCGGTGGGCGATGCGATCAAAAATCTTGATGTGACTTCGACCCAATCCAGCTCGGTTTTTGAAGAGTTGAAAATCGGTTTGCAAAAACCTCTGGCGGGCATGGGGCTTTCATTTGCGTCTTCGTTGTTTGGTTTGGCGGGTTCGCTTATTCTCGGATTTATGGATTTGAAGGCTTCGCAGGCACAGAACCGGTTTTATCATAATTTTGAAGACTGGCTTTCGACCATGACTGATGTTGGCATGGGTGAGGGTACTTCAACCGGCCTTCCAGCCTTTGTGCGGCTTGATATGCAGAACCTTCAACGCAGTGTCGAACGTTTGAATGACCGTGTTGATGGTGGAGTGGTTGCGAATGGTGCTGCAGGAAGCAATGAAACCATTGAGCAATTGGCTGATGCCGTCACCAACCTTGTGACGCAAATGCGCGAGGAACAAAAAATGGTGCGGCAGTGGATTCAGAACCAACAGGTGCAACAGAATGAAGTGCAACGCTTGCTGATGCGCCAGAATGGTGCGCCAAGGGGGCGTGAATAATTATGGCTGGTGCGCTGTCCCGCCGCCGTCGCAACGAAGAGCCGCCATATTGGCCAGGATTTGTGGATGCTATGGCGCAGCTGTTGCTGGTCATTATATTTTTGCTGTCCGTATTTATGGTTGCGCAATTTCTATTGGCCCGGGAAATTTCGGGTCAGGATTCAGCGCTTGGGCAATTGCGATCACAAATCGCCGAGTTGAATGAACTGCTGGCACTGGAAAAATCTGCCAAGGAAGAAATTGAAGGTCAGCTGTTATCGCTGACGGATGATCTCAATGCTGCGAAGTCGAAATCAGCGGATTTGATGGCGGGGCTGGAAGCGGAGAATGCGCGTGGCCTTTCGGCTGGCTCCGCGCTCACGGGTTTGCAGTCATCCTTACTTTCGGAAAAGAAAATATCAAGCGAAGCCATGGCCAAGGTTGAACTGCTCAACCAACAAATTGCTGCCATGCGCCGCCAACTGACACAGCTTAATTCTTTGTTGGATGCAGCCGAGGAACGCAACAAAACATCTGACACGCAAGTGGCAGATTTGGGCCGTCGTTTGAATTCGGCATTGGCGCAAAAGGTGCAGGAATTGAACAAATACCGCTCCGAATTTTTTGGTCGCTTGCGGCAAATCTTATCGCAGCGTTCTGACATTCTGGTGGTGGGTGACCGCTTTGTATTTCAAGCAGAAGTGTTGTTTCCGAAAGGTAAGGCTGAGCTGAACGCTGCAGGTGAAGCCGAAATGTTGAAGCTTGCTGATGCTGTCAAGCAATTGGAACGCGAAATTCCAGACGACATTGCCTGGGTGCTGCGCGTTGATGGCCATACGGATACTGACCGGATGCAAAACGCGGAGTTTAAATCCAATTGGGAGCTCTCATCCGCGCGTGCGATTTCGGTGGTGAATTATCTCGAGTTGCAAGGTGTGCAGTCCAAACATTTGGTGGCAGCGGGTTTTGGCGAATATCAGCCATTGGTGGCGGGTGATACCGAAGACGCGAAATCAGAAAACCGGCGCATCGAATTGAAGTTGACTGAACGATAGTCAATCATTTGCCGGATATGTGTCTAAATCTGATATCGCGTTAAGGCGGTCTTTACCGTTCGGTGGCAAAACTTACATCACTGTCCTTATTCTGTTTGTATGGAAATGTGATCACCGAATGGCCT
>JAYUQS010000027.1:0-5658 GCA_043756645.1 Hyphomicrobiales bacterium
ATTTCCGCAACGCCTTGTCCCAAGTGCTTGCGTGCCAAGGCTTGTAAATCATGACGCTCCCAAACGTAAAGGCGCGCGGCGATGGCACAGCGCATGGCTTCTGGCTTTATGCGTGCCTTTGAGAACTGCGTGACGGTGACAGCACCTGCGACTTCACAACTGCGGCCCGCATTTGCAACAGGTCGCAATGCGGCAGCCACCCCCGCCCGTTGTAAAACCAGCGCGCAATCCGTAAAGCGTAGATCCACCAGCCGCATTTGCCACGGCGTCAGAAAATTGGGTTTCTGCGCCAAATCCGGCAATGCCAGCGGGTCATAAGCGCGGGGCCATTCAAACACCCCGAAGCGCGATGCCGGATAGGTCGCCAACACCAGCACTGCGGCAATGAGTAACAGACGTTTCAGTACAAGTTTCAGCGTAACCCTCATGTGAACGCATCATACAATACCTTAGCTTAATTTGCTATGTTGCATCGCACACGCTAAGAAGCGTCAACTTTTATGGGGCAATGAAAATGGCTGATTCAAGACCGGTCTCCAGACCGCTCTCACCACACCTGCAAATCTATAAGCCCATGCTCAGCATGATGATGTCAATTGCCCATCGCATTACCGGTGTGGCACTGTTTTTCGGAACCATATTGTTTGTCTGGTGGCTGAGTGCTGCTGCCCATTCCGATGCTTATTTCAATGTTGTGCAAGGCTTTTTCAGCAGTTGGTTTGGCCGATTGGTTCTGTTCGGTTTCACGTGGGCCATGCTTCACCACGCCATCGGCGGCATCCGCCATTTCATTTGGGATGTGGGCAAGGGATTTGAACTGAAAACCGTTGAACTGATGGTCAAGTTGAATTTGGCGGGTTCGATCATTCTCACCGTGCTGCTCTGGGTTTTTGCTTACGGGGTAAAATCATGAGCATGCAAACGCCATTGAAGAAAGTGCGTGGCTTAGGTTCTGCAAAATCCGGCACCGAACATTTCTGGCAGCAACGCCTCACAGCCATAGCCAATTTGCCACTGCTGGTGTTTTTCGTCTGGTTTGTGATTTCGCACTTGGGGGCTGACCGTGCCGCTGTTGTGGCCAGCGTCAAAAACCCATTGATCGCCATTGCGCTTTTACTCACGCTGACGTCCGTCTTCTGGCACATGCGCTTGGGGTTGCAGGTTGTGATTGAAGACTATGTGCATAGCCATAGCAGCAAAATCGCGGCACTCCTTTTCAATTCAGGCTTCGTAATCATGATGTACGTCACTGCTGTCTATTCCATTCTTAAGATGAGCTTCGCAAACTAATGGCTGTTGAAACCAAAACCAAAGCCCTGAATACTTATTCAATCGGTGGCCGCGCTTATCCCATCACTGACCACACTTTTGACGTCGTCGTCGTCGGCGCTGGCGGCTCGGGTTTGCGGGCAGCTTTGGGCGCATCGCAAGCCGGTTTGAAAACCGCCTGTATTTCAAAAGTATTCCCCACCCGTTCGCACACCGTGGCGGCGCAAGGCGGCATCGCAGCCTCACTCGCCAACATGGGCGCTGATGATTGGCGCTGGCATATGTATGACACCGTGAAAGGTGCCGACTGGCTGGGCGACCAGGACGCCATCGAATATCTGGTGCGCAATGCGCCGACAGCGGTTTACGAACTCGAACATTTCGGCATGCCGTTTTCCCGCACCGAAGACGGCAAAATCTACCAGCGCCCCTTCGGCGGCCACATGATGAACATGGGAGACGGCCCCCCGGTGCAACGCACCTGTGCTGCCGCCGACCGCACCGGCCACGCCATGCTGCACACGCTCTATGGTCAGTCGCTTCGCTACGACACGGCGTTTTTCATTGAGTATTTCGCACTCGATTTAATCATGGAAAACGGCGCTTGCCGTGGCCTCATGGCCCTCAACATGGAAGACGGCACCATCCACCGCTTCCGCGCCCACCAAACCATTCTCGCAACAGGCGGTTATGGCCGCGCCTATTTCTCCGCCACCTCCGCCCACACCTGCACGGGTGACGGCAATGCCATGGTGCTCCGCGCAGGCCTTCCCTGTCAGGACATGGAATTCGTGCAATTCCACCCCACCGGAATTTATGGCGCAGGTTGCTTGATCACCGAAGGTGCACGCGGCGAAGGCGGCTATCTCACCAATTCAGCGGGCGAGCGTTTCATGGAACGCTACGCCCCATCAGCCAAAGACTTGGCCTCACGCGACGTCGTCTCCCGCTCGATGACCCTCGAAATCCGCGAGGGCAGGGGTGTGGGCAAAGACAAAGATCACATTCATTTACACCTCGAACATTTGGATCCAAAAGTTCTGCATGAACGCTTGCCGGGTATTTCTGAGTCAGCCAAGATTTTCGCGGGCGTAGACGTCACCAAAGAACCCATCCCGATTTTGCCAACAGTCCATTACAACATGGGTGGCATTCCCACCAATTATCACGGCGAAGTTCTGGCGGGCGACAAAAAGGACCACGAAAAGACCGTACACGGACTAATGGCCGTAGGCGAAGCCGCCTGCGTCTCCGTCCACGGCGCAAACCGCTTGGGCTCAAACTCGCTGATCGATCTCGTCGTCTTCGGTCGCGCCGCAGCTCTCCGCTGCGTCGAACTGCTGAAGAACGGCGGCACCCATGCCGACCTCCCCGCTGACGCCGGCCAATCCGCAATCGCCCGCATGGACGGCTTCCGCCACGCTTCCGGAGCCACACCAACCGCCAAACTCCGGGCACAAATGCAACGCGCCATGCAAGACGACGCCGCCGTCTTCCGCACGGGGGAAACGCTGGAAGCAGGGTCTCGCAAGATAAACGAGATATGGCGCGGAGTTGAAGACATCGCTGTCACCGACCGCTCACTGGTCTGGAACAGCGACCTCATCGAGACATTAGAATTCGACAACCTCATCATCCAAGCCGCCACAACAGTAGACAGCGCCGCCGCCCGCAAAGAAAGCCGAGGCGCCCACGCGCGAGAAGACTTCCCAAAACGCGACGACAAAAACTGGATGAAACACTCACTGGCCTGGACCGATGGCGCGAAGAAGAAGGTGACGCTGGGATATCGGCCAGTGCATGACTACACCATGAGCAAAGACATCGACTACATCAAGCCAAAGGCGCGGGTGTATTGATGAGAGTTCGCGACCATACTCAACTCTTCACCCTCCCCCTTGTGGGGAGGGCCGGGGTGGGGGTCTCTCCGTCGTCAAACATCGAAAAAGAATTCTTCACTAAACCCATCATTCCGAGCGACCCCCACCCTAACCCTCCCCACAAGGGGGAGGGAACGTTCTTTCTAAATCCTTCTCCCTCCCCCTGTGGGGAGGGCAGGGCTGGGGGCCGCTCAGTGACTGATCAATTCGCTCGAACTCTGCGCAACAACGCAACTCCCGCTGAAAGAATTCTCTGGCAGGAACTGCGATTGTTAAAGTCCGAAGGACGTCACTTCCGTCGCCAAGTTCGGCTTGCCGGATATGTTGCCGACTTCGCGTGTCACTATCCAAAACTGGTAATCGAATTGGATGGCGGACAACACGGCGATGCAATTGAGTATGATACACAACGAACTATTGCCCTGAACAAAGAAGGCTACGAAGTGCTGAGATTCTGGAACAATGATGTTCTCGAAGCTTTAGAGGGCGTTGTTGATCGTATTCGACACGCTGCCAAATTGCCGACTGCATTCACATATGAACATTTAAGCACCAAGCGACTCCCACCCAAACCCTCCCCACAAGGGCGAGGGAGCTAAACCGAGTAACCCATGGCCACATTCACACTCCCTACCAACTCCAAAATCTCGCAAGGCAAAACCTGGCCTATGCCGGGTGGCAGCAACTTGCGTTCATTCAAAATCTACCGCTGGAACCAGGACGACGGTAAGACGCCACAAACTGATACTTACCATGTGAACATGGACGAGTGCGGACCCATGGTGTTGGACGCGCTCATCAAAATCAAGAACGAGCAAGATCCCACACTCACCTTCCGCCGCTCTTGCCGCGAGGGCATTTGTGGGTCTTGCGCCATGAACATTGACGGTACCAACACGCTGGCTTGTTTGAAATCTTGCGATGATGTGAAGGGTGAGGTCAAAATATACCCTCTGCCCCATATGCCCGTGGTGAAAGACCTCGTCCCCGATCTCTCGCGTTTCTACGCGCAGCATCGCTCAATCGAACCGTGGCTCAAAACCGATACACCAACGCCGCAAACCGAGTGGAAGCAATCGAAGGAAGACCGCAGCAAACTTGACGGCCTCTATGAGTGCATTCTCTGCGCCTGCTGCTCCACTTCATGCCCCTCTTATTGGTGGAATGGTGATCGCTACCTTGGCCCCGCCGTGTTGCTGCAAGCCTATCGCTGGCTCATCGACTCGCGCGACGAAGCCACAGGCGCCCGCCTTGATGATCTCGAAGACCCCTTCAAACTCTACCGCTGCCACACCATCATGAACTGCGCCAAAGCCTGCCCGAAGGGATTGTCCCCCGCAAAGGCGATTGCCGAGATAAAGGCGATGATGGTGGAGAGACGGGTTTAGTCGGAACAATTATTTGACTAACATTCCTTATAAACTGTCATTGCCGGAACAAGTCCCATAGGCGCTAACGTAAGCTAATTTCTCACCCCTCGCCCATGCGCAGCATGGGGAGGGGCAGGGGTGGGGTGGTCAGTCGGGGCGAGATGTTTGGTTTTTCTGCAACAAATTTGTTTCATTCGGAAGTTTCGCTCCCGTTGCACCACCCCACCCCTGCCCCTCCCCACGCTTCGCGCGGGCGAGGGGTGAAAGGTTGGCTTACGTTAGCGCCTATGGGACTTGTTCCGGCAATGACAAGATTGGGGGGGGGCGGAGGAAAAATACTATCCCCGCAAACTTGGCGGCCTCGCATCAACCCACTTGCCATTGGCTTTCGCAGATTCCACTGATGCGCGGATCGCTGCAATCGAGCGCAAACCGTCCACTGCTGACGGAAGTGTTGATGGTGCCGCACTGCCGGATTTATGCGCCACAATCGCATCGGCGAAATCCTGATAGATATTGGCAAAACCCACCAACATGCCCTCGCTATGACCTGTTGCAATACGTGTCGCGCGGGCGGCGTCGTCTGAGTCGGCACTGCCGCGTTCGATAATTTCAGTGCGACCGTTCAGTGGCGTCCAATGTAATTGATCCGGCCATTGCTGGGCCCAGCGCAGCCCACCTTTTTCGCCGAACACGCGAATATTCAAACCATGGAAACTGCCAACAGCAACCGAACTGGTCCAAAGCCGCACTGTGGTGCCGCCGTCCATATGCACGTTGACCATGGCGTCATCTTCCAACGCACGGCTGGAAATTGCTGATACAAAATCAGCCGATAATTCGCGCGCATTCTGCCCCGATACAAAGCTGGCCATGTTGAGTGCATGAATACCGCAATCAGCAAACTGACCGGAGATGCCTGCAAGCTTGGGGTCATAGCGCCAGCGCATGCGCGGGTTTTCGGCGTCTGCCGCATCGGCATGAAAGCCATGCGCAAATTCAGCCACGATCAAGCGCACTTTGCCAAGATCACCACGTGCTACCATGGCCCGCATGTGGCGCACCAGTGAGTAGCCGGTGTAGCCATAGTTTACCGCACACAGCATGCCTGTGCGCTTTGCCGTGGCGACGATGTCCTC
>JAYUQS010000028.1:0-16381 GCA_043756645.1 Hyphomicrobiales bacterium
ATGCGATCGGGGATATCTGCAAACTATATAGTCCAGAGGAGTGCTGGAACTACTTCAGGGAAGCTGGATATGCGTCAGATTAAAAGCATGATGCTCTAGGAGTCAGGGTAAAACTTTGAGCCGCAGCATAATTTGCATGCTTTGATTGTGAAATGGTAGTTGCATTCCAATTTAGCTAAGTCTTAGACTATGACTTCAATTGAGAGCACAGTTTTGACTCATCTAAAAGAAATTTTCGATAGCAAATCTTACATTGAGTGGGCCTCGGCACAAAGTTCCGTTATGAAACTCGAGTGTATCCGTGAGGTCGCAGTACGAGCGGTTTTGCGATCTTTGCCCTTTGTGCGTCGTTTTGGAAAGACACCTGTAGGCTCGAATTCTACGGCCGTTATTCTCACACTGAAACACTTGCTCTGGTCAAGAAACTCAATTTCTGAATATGTGGAAAAAATTCCAGAAGGTGTTGATCATAGTGTTGCATCTACCACACATAGAGCTGCTGCGCTTCTTTGTGCTGGTGACTGGGTAAACGCAACAACTGTTGCAAATTACTCCTTCCAAGCCACTCGCGATAGAGGTACTGTGCATCAGGCGTGGCATCAAACTAGGCTAGATGTGGAGCAATTCCAAAAACTTGATGGATGGGAGAGAATTCGGGAATTACCCTTGTGGGATAATTTCCCTAGTTGGTGGGAAAAAGAATTAAGAAAATTCTATGAACTGATTCTAAAACTACCAATGTTGGAACAAGATTTCGGCATTTGGCCGGTTTGGTACGATACCATAGTTGCTGGACAACCCGCATTTCAGCTCAAAAACCAAGCTACGGCAAATGCACTCGAACGTGCTATTGCACTGGGTGGGAAAGACGGCAAGTTTCACAAAGAATTCTGGGATCGTGAACCCGGTGAAATAAACCGCGAGATTGCGGAGTGGTTGGCGGAGGCGCGGGCGGCGGAGGTTGTTGGTGATGTTGTTGCAGTTCCGGCTGAGCTAGATTTTCCGGCACAGTCGCTTGATGCAACGATGTTTGCGCTTAATGCTGCGGGACGGATTGAGCGCATTGCCATTCCGCCAGAACAGCAGCTGTTTATTACCCCATTGCAACAACGGCAATACAAAACACTTCGAAGTGATGCTGAAGGCTTGTTGGGGCGAGGGCAGATTCTTGGCAAGTTGGGTTCTGAGATTTCTGATCTCTTAGAAATGTTGCCTGCAGATATGACGCATGCGGCAGTGTTTGATGTTTGGCGGGCAATCAATCGCTTGCGCCGGACGTTGAATGCGCACGTGCGCGTGGTTGATATTGATGAGCCTCATGAGGCGAAGTTAGAGTTGAGCATTGCTGAGGAATTGGGATTTTTGCTCGATACAGCCAATAATTTTGCATTTGATGATCCGGGTTTGCGGCGTCGTGATGAACAATCAATTCCGCCGCAAGACAAGCAATCAATCGCGGAAGAATGGGCACTGGGTGACGTGATTGCAAAAGCCGCGTTGAATGAGCCTGAGATATTTACGCCTGCGGCGCTTGAAGTTGTAAAAGCCGAGGAACGGAATGCTGAAACAGCTGGCGAAGATGCGCATGGACAACAGGCAATTGACCAGACGAATAAGACGCGTCGAAATGTGATTGCTGCTCTGCTATCTGTCCTGAAAGGCGAAAGTGGTTTTGCTTGGAAAGAAATGCGGTCTGGCGTTTACAAGAAGGCCGGTGAGTTGGGTGCAATTGCAGTCGCCACTGATGTTTTAGGTTGGACGACAATTTATCCGGCGATATGGAATTTCGTCGTTAGACACAGCAGCAATCTGTCAGCCTATGTGAAGACTGTTTATAACAACCCAACTTTGACTGCTTACATTGAGTACATTTCGCAGGCAGCAGGGTACTAAGCCAACCTTTCGAGGCCCGCTTTGCGGGCACCTCAGGGTGAGGGATAGCGACTTTGCGATTGGTAGTTTGGCTCTACTTGAGCGTCGTTATGTAAAGTGCTACGAATAAGCGATGAAACCGTCTCAGATTTTCAACGACCGCCGCTCTGATATTTTAGCAATTGCTGGCAAATACCCGGTTCGAAATTTGCGGATTTTTGGTTCGGTGTTGTCCGGCAATGACTCCGAAACCAGTGATATTGATTTTTTAGTTGAGGCACTTCCGGGGACTTCGCTTTTTCAACTCGGCGGATTGCAAGATGAATTGCAGACTGCACTGGGCGTGCATGTGGACTTGTTGACAGAACTTGAGTTGCATCAATCCATTCGCGAGAAAGTGATTGCCGAGGCGAGGCCTGTTTGACCGAAAGTCGTTTCAAGCTTCATCTGTTGCAAATGCAGGAAGCTGCAGAAAATGCCCGACAATTTGTCGACGGCATGACACAAGATAATTTTTTGTGTGACCTGCGGACCCAGCATGCTGTGGCTATGTCCTTGCTTATCATCGGTGATCATGCGACGCGGGCCATGGATCGCTGCCCGAATGATGTCGCGCGACATGCGCAAATTCCTTGGAGAATGATGAGGGGAATGCGAAATCAGATCGCTCATGGGTATTCTGACTTGGACTTACCCGCAGTTTGGACCACTGCCACGGCGGACCTTCCAGACCTACTGGAACACATTCAGGCGGCATTGGTTGCTGACGGGCATTAAGCCTGCCCATCCTTGCCATTCACCCCCATTTCCCCTATAGCCCCGCTCGTTCAGCGTCGTTCACCCCTGGAGGAAGGCTGGATTTTCATTTTTTGGAGTATTTCTGATGTCTAAAATCGTGACGATTAAGGCTGCATCGCGCAGTCAAGCTGGTAAGGGGGCCGCTCGTTCTATTCGCCGTGAGGGCAATGTGCCTGGTGTGGTGTATGGTGACGGTCAGGCCCCGCAAATGGTAACGCTGACGTATAGAGCCGTGTTGCCACATGTTGAAACCGGCCGCTTCCTGTCGACCCTCGTGGATCTCGACATTGATGGCAAGACCATTCGCGCTATCCCTCGCGATGTGCAGTTCGAACCTGTGAAAGACCGGATTACGCATGTTGACTTTTTGCGCTTGGGCAAAGATTCGCGTATCGCTGTTGTTATTCCTGTTCACTTCAAGAACCAAGAAGCGGCACCCGGCCTCAAGGCCGGTGGTGTGTTGAACATTGTTTCGCACAGGGTGAACTTGTATTGCCCTGCCGACTTTATTCCTGATGAAATTACCGTGGATTTGACGGGCATGAACATCGGCGACAACATCCATTTGTCAGAAGTGAAGTTGCCTGACCGCGTGACGTCTGTTTCGCGTGATGACATCACTTTGGTAACCTTGACGTCGCAAGCCAAGGAAGAAGTTGCTGCTGAAGGTGCGCCGACGGCTGCCGAAGTTCCAGCCTCGAACCAGAAGGCTCCTGCGGCGGCTGCGGCTGCTCCGGCCAAGGGCGCTGCCCCTGCCAAGGGTGCGGCTGCGCCGAAAGCTGCTGCGGCACCTGCCAAAGCGCCTGCTGCGAAAAAGAAGTAATATTTTCGCTACCGAGGGTCGCCCATGCTGCTTTTTATTGGCCTTGGCAACCCCGGTGCGAAATATTCTGCTCACCGACACAATATTGGTTTCATGGCGGTGGACGCGATTGTCCGCCGCCATTGTTTTTCGTCTTGGCGGAAGAAGTTCCAGTCCGATATGTCGGAAGGCGTTTTGGGTGGCGAAAAAGTATTGGTTTTGAAACCGCAGACTTACATGAATGAGTCTGGTCGGGCGGTTGGAGATGCTGTGCGCTTTCACAATATTCCTCTCACCCAAGTTTATGTGTTTTATGATGAGCTGGATTTGGAGCCGGGGAAGCTTCGGGTGAAACTGGGCGGCGGGGCTGCGGGGCATAATGGTATTCGCTCGATCTCTGCCCACATCTCGCCGGAGTTTAAGCGTGTGCGTTTGGGTATTGGTCACCCCGGTGACAAGGATTTGGTGCACGCGCATGTGTTGAGTGACTTCGCCAAATCGGATCGGGAGTGGTTGGGTAAATTACTTGATGGTGTTGCCGACGAAGTTGAATTGTTGTCTGAGGGCAAAGATGAAAAATTCCAGAGCAAAGTTGCGCTGGTGTTAAATCCGCCGCGGCCGAATGCGCCGCGCGAAGAAAAGAAGGACTGACATTATGGGTTTCAAATGTGGCATTGTTGGTTTGCCGAATGTGGGGAAGTCCACTTTGTTTAATGCGTTGACGCAAACAAGTGCTGCGCAGGCGGCGAATTATCCGTTTTGTACGATTGAGCCAAATGTGGGTGATGTTGGTGTTCCGGATGAGCGTTTGGACAAGTTGGCAGCGATTGCGGGTTCAGCACAGATTATACCAACGCGCCTGACCTTTGTGGATATTGCCGGACTGGTGAAAGGTGCTTCGAAGGGCGAAGGCCTCGGCAATCAATTTCTGGCGAACATCCGCGAGACCGATGCGATTGCCCATGTTGTCAGGTGTTTTGAAGATGGCGACATTACGCATGTGTCGGGCAAGATTGATCCGGTGTCTGATATCGAAGTCATTGAAACCGAATTGATGCTGGCGGATTTGGATGCGCTGGAAAAGCGCCAACCGGCTGCAGAAAAAAAGGGCAAGCAAGGCGATAAGGATCAGAAAGAACTCGCTGACCTGATGATGCGCGCACTCGTGTTGCTGCGCGAGGGCAAGCCTGCGCGTTTGGTTGAGCGCACGGCAGATGAAGAAATGATTTTCCGCGGGCTCGGGTTGTTGTCGTCAAAGCCTGTGCTCTATGTGTGCAACGTTGAAGAGGCTGCGGCGGATAAGGGCAATGATTTTTCCGAACGGGTGAAGGCTTTTGCGGCGAAGGAAGGCAACAAGGCGGTTGTGGTGTCGGCGAAAATCGAATCTGAAATTGCGATTTTGCCGGTTGCGGATCAACAGGATTATCTGGATGCGGTTGGCTTGGTGGAGCCCGGTTTGAACCGCGTGATCCGCGAGGGTTATGCGTTGTTGGGGCTGTTGACCTATTTCACGGTGGGGCCAAAAGAGGCGCGGGCCTGGACGATTACGCAAGGGACGAAGGCGCCTGCAGCGGCTGGTGTTATTCACACCGATTTCGAAAAAGGCTTCATCCGCTCGGAAACGATTGCTTATGTCGACTACATTGCAAACAATGGTGAAGCCGGTTGCAAGACTGCAGGAAAATTTCGGCTGGAAGGCAAGGAATATGTTGTCGATGATGGCGACGTGATGCACTTCCGGTTTAATACATAGCAGTTTTCGCAGACCCTCATCCGCCCTGCGGGCACCTTCTCCCGCCCGAAATGCGGGAGAAGGCAAACTTACGAAACGCCTTCTCCCGTTTCTTTAAATGGGAGAAGGTCCCGAAGGGGGATGAGGGAGTTCATGTCACAAATTCTATTTTCTGATTTGCGCGAAGGCCAAGTCTATGCGCTTGGTCCTTACACTGTGACGAAAGATGAGCTTTTGGCTTTCGCCCATGAATTTGATCCGCAACCTTTTCACCTTGATGAAGAGGTTGCAAATTCATCCGTGCTCGGAGGATTGGCGGCAAGTGGGTGGCATACATCTTCGATTTTGATGCGATTGATTTGTGATGCTTTGTTTTTGAAGATCGACGCGCAGGGATCCTCCGGCATTGAAGAGATGAAGTGGTTGCGGCCAGTTTATGTCGGTGATGTTTTGTCGGGGCAGTTGACGTTTACCGGCGTTCGCGTTTCTGCGAGCAAGCCGGATTTAGGGATTTTGAATTTTTCTGCGCAGCTTTGTGATGCGAAAAATGAAATGAAAATCTCGTTGCGCAGCATGGTGTTTGTGAGACGTCAGCCATGATGGGTTTGTTCGTTGAAGAAATTGAATTGCACAAGCGTGTGGCGCTGGGGACTTATGAATTCACGCGCGAAAATATGTTGGCTTATGCGTGTAAATTTGATCCCGTAGGATTTCATGTGGATGAGGAGGCGGGCAAGGCCAGCCCTTATGGCGCGATGACTGCAGCCGGTTTGCACACGGCGGCTGGGTGGATGGTGTGTTTTGTTGACAATAATACAAGGGCGCGAGCCGCGTGGAAGCGGCAGGGCAAGGCGCTGCCGGACATTGGGTCGTCCCCCGGCTTTGAAAATATGCGTTGGTTGAAGCCGGTGTTTGCAGGCGATGTGATCTCGTATTTTTCAACGCCTACTGCCAAGCGCATGCTGCGCAGCAAACCTGGTTGGGGGGTGTTGAGCGGGTTTAACGAGGGCTTCAATCAAGCGGGTGATTTGGTGTTCTCGTTTGAGAGTGCGGTTTTGACAAGGGCCAAAGTTTAATGGCCTTCAAACCCCACAAGCGTGTGAACTTTCACGCCTTTGGCTTTTAATTTCGCTGCTCCGCCTAAATCCGGCAGGTCGATGACGAAGGCTGCTGCCACCACTTCGCCGCCGGATTTGCGGATGAGATCGATTGCGGCACCCGCCGTGCCACCTGTTGCAATCAAATCATCAATCAACAACACGCGGTCACCTTTGGCAATTGCGTCAGCGTGAATCTCGATGGTGTCGACGCCATATTCCAGGGCGTATTCCTGGCCGATGACGCGGTGGGGCAGTTTGCCTTTTTTGCGGATGGGGATGAAGCCACGTCCTAGAGTGTGGGCCACGGCACCACCCAAAATAAAACCACGCGCTTCGATGCCAGCGACGTAATCAATTTCACCTTTGAGGAAAGGCCATGCCAATTCATCCACTGCGGCGCGGAAGCCGTGCAGGTTTGAGAGTAGCGTTGTAATGTCACGAAACAGAATGCCGGGTTTTGGATAATCTGGAATGGTGCGGATATAGCGTTTGATATCAAAGCCGTTGCGAAGGTCCATTTTGGTTTTTCCTTTATGGCCACTTTACGGAGGGCGGCATGGAAGACATGATTGAATTGACGTTGCCACCGGTTTTGAGGCCGAAGATTGTACCGCGATCATAAAGCAGATTGAACTCGACGTAGCGGCCACGGCGCACAAGTTGCTCTTCGCGGTCAGCTTCAGAATAGGGCAGGGGCAGATTACGGCGCACGAGATTGGGGTAAACGCTGCGCCAAGCTTCCCCTACGGCTTGGGTGAAGGCGAAGTCGGCCTCACGGTCGCCCGTATCCAAATTGTCAAAAAAGATGCCGCCAATGCCGCGATGTTCTTTGCGGTGGGGCAAATAGAAATAGTCGTCGCACCATTTTTTGTAGCGCGGGTAGTCTGCCACTGCGTGTGCTTCACAAGCTGTTTGCATGGCAGTGTGGAAGTCGACGGTGTCAGGATCGTCTTGGGTGCGGCGGCGATCCAGAACCGGGGTCAAGTCACCACCACCGCCAAACCAAGCTTTAGAGGTGACGACCATACGGGTGTTCATGTGTACGGCTGGCACTTGGGGTGACCAGGGATGAATGATGAGGGAAATGCCTGATGCCCAAAAGCGCGGGTCTTCCTCAGCGCCCGGAATTTGCTTTCGGAATTCGGGAGAGAATTCGCCATGGACGGTTGAGCAATGTACGCCGGCTTTTTCGAAAACCTTACCATGCAGCAAGGCCATGGTACCGCCGCCTTCGGTTTCGCCACGCTTCCACGGTGTGCGGACAAAACGGGCGTCGGACCCCGTTTCCGTTTCGATGGTTTCTAAATCGTCGATGATGCGGCCCTGCAATTCTTGAAACCAAGTTTCTGCGCGGCGTTTGAATGTTTCAATCATGTTTCATGTTATACTTAGAAATCTCAAATTTTCGAAACCCTAGCGGTGTGTGTGGTGAGCGTCAAACAACAAAGCCCTGAAACTGTGTAGAACTTTACGCAATCTGTTGAGCTGATCTTAACCTCGTAAGACAACGCATTGTTTTCGAACTTGCGCTACCACAACGATCAGGGGCGGTGTTGCGGGAGTTAGGAACATGAATATGTTTTCTCGTTTTAAAGCCAATTGTACAGGCAATGTGTCGATTATGTTGGCTTTGTCTGTTGTGCCGATTTTTGTTGGTGCGGGTGCCGCCATTGATTTTGTACAAGTCAACCATGTGCAAACCGTTTTACAGGGTGCTGCAGATGCGGCCGTTATTGCCGGTGCCGCGTCAAAGAAAACTGATGTTGGCGAACTGAAAGTCATTGTTGAAGACTATCTCGCGGCCAATGGTGCACAAGATGTGATGTCGCAGGTTGATTCAATCGTGCCATTGCTTGACCCGGTAAAAAGAACATTCTCGGTTCAAATCAAGGGCAAGCGGCGCACCTCGTTGATGCATCTCGTTGGCATCAATACCGTGGACGTTGGTGCTTATTCTGAAACAAATTTAGGTGGCGATGGCTTGGAAGTTGCCATGGTACTGGACGTGACTGGCTCAATGAATGCCGAAGGTCGTTTGCCAGCGCTTAAAACTGCGGCGAGTGCTTTTATAGATACTATGATGGATGCTGAGGCTGCCGGCGCTTATGTTCGGGTTGGTGTTGTGCCTTTTGCCGAGTATGTGAATGTTGGGCTTGGGGCGCGTAATGAACCGTGGATGAACGTGCCTCCAGATACAACGAAAACTGAAAATCAATGTTGGAACACCTACCCAAGTGCCGTGTCTTCGAATTGCAGAATCGAATCTTATATAGCCGATGTTGATGGTGTGCCGACACCTACCACAACGAATGTCTGTGATTGGGATTACGGTGCGCCTGAACCAGTCTGCAAAGATGTTGACGTGACTGCAAAATGGTTCGGTTGTGTTGGGTCTCGCAATGACCCTCTCGACGAAAATATTGGCACGCCTTCATCGCCTTATCCAGGCTTGCAGAATACGGATTGCAACGCCGAGATTGCAACTCTCACAAATGATGAAACCAAACTTAAAAACACTATTTCCAACTTGGTTGGAAGTGGAAATACCTACATCCCCGCCGGCTTGCTTTGGGGATGGAACTTAGTTGACAACAATGCTCCATTAACCGGCGCCAAGTCCGCTGCTGAAATCAAAGATATGGGCGGTACGAAGGCCATTGTTCTGATGACAGATGGTGACAATACCCGATCCGCTGACTACCCTTATCATTGGGGAACTGATGGTGACAAAGCCGATATAAAAGTTGCTGAGATCTGCAAAAACATCAAAAAAGACGACATCGTCATCTACACGGTTTCGTTCATGGTGAAAGATGCGGACACCGTCAATATGTTGGAAAAATGCGCTTCCGATACAGGCAAAGCTTTAACGGCTGACAACGCGATGCAATTGTCGAAAGCATTCGAAGACATTGCGGCTTCAATGTTGGCGTTGCGTTTGACGAAGTAAAATTATCGCGTTTGCCGCACCGCCTCGCCAGTGACCATGGCGCATGAAAGCGCGACGTTGAGAGATCTCGCGCCTGCTTGCATGGGAATTGTGAGGCGGGCGTCTGCTTGTTTGTGTACCTCTTCGGGAACCCCAGCGGATTCGCGCCCGAGCAACAGAATGTCATCATTTCGGAACTGGAAGCTCGTGTAAGGTTCGGCAGATTTTGTTGTCAGCAGAACAATGCGGCGAGATGTGTTGGCGTCGCGATAATGTGCCCAAGACGGCACGCGTATGATGCTGGCGATGTCGAGATAATCCATGCCGGCGCGGCGCAGTTTGGAATCATCCCAGGCAAAGCCTGCAGGTTCGATAATCACCAGTTTTAAGCCAAGACAGGCACAGAGCCTGGCGATGGTGCCGGTGTTGGCTGCGATGTCGGGCTGGTAGAGGACGATTTCAATCATGATTGCAGGGGTTTAGCGGGTTTAAGTGACCTCATGCAACGTCTGTGGATGTGCGACATCCTATGGCTGGACAAGTGTTTGATGCGGTGCCAAATACGGCGAGATTTTGGTGGGGCGGGCAAATTGCAATTGCTTGTACTTACTTGCCTGAAAAATAAGGAAAGACGACGTGTCTACAGCTGACCATGTTGACGCTTCAAAGCGTGACTTTTTATACATTGCAACCGGTGCCGTGGGTGCAGTCGGTGCAGGTTTGGTGGCTTGGCCACTGATTAATCAAATGAACCCGGACGCCTCGGTGAAGGCACTTGCCACTGTCGAAGTTGATCTGGCCCCCGTTGCGGAAGGTCAAGCGATTACGATTAAATGGCGTGGCAACCCGGTGTTTATTCGTCACCGGACAAAGGTTGAAATCGATGCGGCAAAGGCTGTCAAGATGGAAGACCTGATTGATACAGAAGCCCGCAGTGCCAATGTCAAAGATGGCGACTTGGCGACGGACGAAAACCGCGTGGTTGGCGGCAAGCAACAGTTTCTCGTGATGATGGGCGTCTGCACCCATTTGGGCTGCGTGCCGATTGGCAATGAAGGCGAATATGCCGTGGTTGAAGGCAATGCCAAAACCGGGGGATGGTATTGCCCATGCCATGGTTCGCATTACGACACAGCAGGCCGCATTCGCAAAGGCCCGGCGCCAGAGAATTTGCCGGTTCCGGCTTATGCTTATCTTACAGACACAAAAATTCGTATTGGCTAATCAGGAAACACACATATGAGCGGCCCTTCAACATATAAGCCTACCAGCGCCTTCGGAAAATGGATGCATGAGCGTCTGCCGATTTATGCACTTGTCAAAGAGTCGGTACTGGATTTCCCGACGCCCAAGAATCTGAATTATTTCTGGACCTTTGGCGGTATTCTGACTTTGATGCTGGTGGTGCAAATTCTCACCGGTATTATTCTGGCGATGCACTACACGCCGCATGTTGATCTGGCGTTTGAGTCAAAAGAACACATCATCCGCAACGTCAACGGCGGTTGGATGATTCAGAAGTTCCACGAAGTGGGCGCATCAATGTTCTTCATCGCGGTTTACATCCATATGTTCCGTGGCATGTATTACGGCTCATATAAAGCGCCGCGCGAAATGTTGTGGATGATCGGCGTTCTGATTTATCTTATCATGATGGCGACAGCATTCATGGGCTATGTTTTGCCATGGGGCCAAATGAGTTTCTGGGGTGCCAAGGTCATTACCAATCTGTTTTCGGCCATCCCGTTTGTTGGTGACAGCGTCACCACCTGGCTGTGGGGCGGCTATTCGGTTGATAATCCAACGCTGAACCGCTTCTTCTCGCTGCATTATCTTTTGCCATTTGTATTGGCTGGAATTGTTGGTTTGCATATCTGGGCGCTGCATGTGCCGGGTAACAACAACCCAACAGGTGTTTCGGTGAAGAGCGGGCAAGACACTATTCCGTTTCACCCCTACTACACGGCGAAAGACGGTTTTGTGATTGCCGTGTTCCTGTTGTTCTTCTGCTTCTGGGTGTTCTACCGCCCTGATTATTTGGGCCATGCCATCAACTACGAAAAAGCCAATGCCTTGGTAACACCAGCACACATCGTGCCGGAATGGTATTATTTGCCGTTCTACGCGATTTTGCGTGCTGTGCCGGACAAGCTGTTTGGCGTGTTGGCGATGTTTGGTTCGATCCTGATTTTGTTCGTTTTGCCGTGGCTTGATACGTCTCGCGTGCGGTCTGGCAATTATCGACCAATCTTCAAAGGTTTCTTCATCGTGTTTGCGATTGTTTGCGTGGCGCTGGGTTATCTCGGCTCAAAGCCAGCAGAAGGCGCTTATGTTGTCTGGAGCCGCATTCTGACGATTTATTACTTTGCCCACTTCATCGTGATCCTGCCCTTATTAGGATTACTGGAGAACCCGAAACCGCTTCCTGCTTCGATTGCTGACGATGTGTTGGCCAAGAACAAGCTTCACGCATTACAGCCTGCCGAATGATTGCGGAGACACTTAAAATGAAAAAACTCAAAGCAATCTTTTTGGCTGGTTTTGCACTGGCGCTGGTTCCCACTGCTGGCATGGCTGCTGGACAAAAAGATGCCAAGCACATCGCCTTTTCGTTTGATGGAGCCTTCGGCACTTTTGACCGCGGCCAGCTGCAACGTGGCTTCAAGGTTTACAAAGAAGTGTGCGCAGGTTGCCACTCTATGAACCTGGTGTCGTTCCGCAATTTGTCAGAAGGCGGCATTTTCACGGAAGAGCAAGTGAAGGCGCTGGCTGCCACTTACACTGTGAAAGACGGACCAAACGCCGATGGCGAAATGTTTGAGCGCCCGGGTTTACCTTCAGACCGGATCCCATCGACCTATCCCAATGAAGAGGCGTCGCGTGCGGCAAACAACGGGGCTTATCCACCAGATATGTCGTTGCTGACAAAATCACGGCCGGGTTGGTACGGCACCTTTAATCAGTTGTGGAACGGTATTGGCGGCCCGCAATATATTTACTCGGTGTTGACCGGTTACGACGAAAAACACGAAGGTGAAGCTTGTCCTGACGGCCAATACTACAATCCATATTTCGGTGCGGGAAGCTGCATCGGTATGGGTGCACCTCTGCTCGATGAGTCAGTGACTTTCGATGATGGTTCAGCGAACAAAGTTGATGATATGTCACGTGATGTATCAGCCTTTCTTGCGTTCGTGGCTGAACCCAAAATGGAATCGCGCAAGCAGACCGGTTTTATGGTGATGATTTATCTCGCCATCTTGTCAGTTCTGCTGTTCTTCGTGAAGAAGAAGGTTTGGGCCGATCAACATTGAGAAGCGAACAGTGAGTAGCGAATAGCGAATAGGGGTTGCTTTTGGCGGCCCCTTTTTCTGTATTGAACTCTGAACGTCATTCCTCCGCAATGACGGCAAGGAAAAAGAAATGGTCAAATCAGTTCTCGGCATTATCGGTGGTTCGGGGCTTTATGATTTACCGATGGACAATGCCAGGTGGGTGACCGTTGAAAGCTCATTCGGTACAGCCTCTGACCAATTGCGCATTGGCGAGATTGCAGGGTTGCCAGTGGCGTTTTTGCCGCGTCATGGGCGTGGACATGTGTTTACGCCGACCAGCATCAATTACCGCGCTAATATCGATGCCTTGAAGCGGGCGGGTGTCACCGACTTGCTTGCCATGTCGGCGGTTGGTTCGTTGAAAGAAAACTTGCCACCCGGCACATTTGTTGTTGTTGATCAGTTTATGGATCGCACTTATTTGCGCGAGAATAGTTTCTTTGGCACCGGTCTGGTTGGCCATGTGCCTTTTGCGCATCCCGTGTCGCCTTTGCTGGCGGAAGCGGCAGCCAAAGCGCTGGCTGTGGAGAATATTCCCCATCATGTGGGTGGCATACACATTGTCAGTGAAGGGCCGCAATTTGCCACAAAGGCTGAATCCGAAATGTTTCGGTCCTTAGGTGCGTCAGTGGTCGGCATGACCAATATGCCTGAAGCGAAATTGGCGCGGGAAGCCGAGCTTTGTTATGCAACTGTGGCGATGGTCACTGACTTTGACGCCTGGCACCCGGAGCATGATGCTGTTGATGTGGCGCAAGTGGTCAAAGTCATGAAAGGTAATTCAGCTTTGGCAAAAGCCTTTATTTTACGATTGGCTTCAATGTTGCCGAAAGAACATGCCATGTGCCCCGTTGGCTCGGACCGTGCGCTGGAGCACGCCATTATGACAGCGCCGGATAAACGTGATGCTGGTATGATGAAGAAGTTGTCGGCGGTGGCGGGCAGGGTATTGTAGGGTTTATTCGACCTTCAACGCTTTGGTTGAAGTTCCACGCTGACCAAGCACCAGCTTCACAAATGGGTGTTTGACCAAGCGGCGCTGTTCCGCAGCGTCAAAAGCTGCGTGTTGCTTGTCACAGGATTTCCGCATTTTCTTCCAAAGTTTGGCAGCTTGATTGTCCAGGTCTTTGCAGGTTGTGCCACGCATTGTTCTGACTTGCGCTTCCAAGGATTGCGCGCAATCCAGCCAAATGCTGCGATGTTGTTCTTCGTGGGATTTCAAAAAGGATTTAAATTGATTCCACTTTGTTGAGGTTTGGCCGCTGAGCGCCTTTTCATTTTTCAATTTCGGGAGGTTGATGGTGAAGTCGATGTTGAAGACATAAGTATCAACGCGGCAGGAGTTGCCTTTTTGAATGAGCTTGCCGTCCTGTGATGACGTCGCTGAGGTTGAAGCATAGGCGTTGACGCCATTCACATCAGGGCCGCGACGGATCATTGAGTTGTAGATTTCAGCCGGTGTGTCGCCATTGATATTGTAATATTTGTATTTGGTTTTTTGCACCGGCCTAGCATCAATGGGGACTGACATTGCTGCAACAAGTGCAAGACCGAGGCAGATTATTTTACGCATGAAGACCCCCAAACGTGACCGTGAGCTTTAGGCTAGAGTGAGAGACCTTACTTTAGCAAGCCCCTTGCGAAATGTCATTAAAACTGTGGCATCTTGGCCTTGGTGCTTTGCGGTGCTAACGCTTTGTCAAATGGGACGAAGTTGATGCGACGTGTTGGTACAGTAAAATTTTTCAACAAAGACAAGGGCTTCGGCTTTATTGCGCTTGAAGATGGCGGCAAAGATGTGTTTGTGCACATTTCGGCTGTGCAACGCGGTGGCATCCCCTGGTTGGAAGAGGGTATGAAACTGTCGTTTGATGTTCTGGAGGATTCACGCGGGCGAGGCCCCCAAGCTACGGATTTACAAATTGAATAGCGTGATTCTTAAGTGGAAAATACACGGCACCTATACCGGGGTTTTCGGGCCCTGTGGAGCCAATGAAGCGCGTTCATGCCGGGCGAAACAACTCGTGATGCCGCAGGTGCGCTGATGAAAAAGGCTCTCGTCATTCAACACATGGAGCATGACCATGTGGGGCGCTTTGGCGAGTATTTTGCTGAAGATGGAATTTTTCCGACAACAGTTCGTCCCTTCAAGGGCGAAGATATTCCGTCGCTTGCAGGCTTTGATTTGATGTTTGTTTTAGGTGGTGCGCAAAACACGTGGCAAGAGGATGAGTTCACTTATCTGAGAGCGGAAAAGCAGGCGATCCGCGAATGGGTGTCGGAACGGGCCAAGCCGTATTTTGGGATCTGTTTAGGCCATCAATTATTGGCGGATGCTTTGGGTGGCCGTGTTGGTTTGGCGGACAAAGCGGAAGTCGGCGTCTGTGAGGTTGAGATTAAAAACGGCAAGTCTTTGTTGGCCGGACTGCCAACGCTGATGAAGGTGATGCAGTGGCACCAAGCTGAAGTGCAAGCCGTGCCGGAGGGAGCAAAAGTTTTGGCGCAGTCAGCATCCACCGCAGTGCAGGCTTTGCAGATTGGTGCGCACGCATTCTCTACGCAGTTTCATTGTGAGTTTACGCCTCAAGCGGTGTTGGGCTGGGCCGCACTGCCAAGTTATGTGGCGGCGCTGGAAAAAGAATTGGGCGAGGGTGCCCATGGCCGCATTGTTGAAGCCAGCTGGCCACTTATGCCCGCGATGGCCCGGCAGACGCGGATGATGTGGGAGAATTTTAAGCGAGGGTTGTGAGTGGCAGGGCCCCCTCACCGCTTCGCGGAGCTCCCCCAACAAGTTGGTGGAGCGCGTGAGTTATCGCCCTCCCTCAGCTTTGCTGGGGGAGGTGCCCGAAGGGCGGAGGGGGCCTCTTATTACCCCCGCAGCACAAACATTTCGCCGCGCGATTCTTCTGAATCCAGCCACATCAAATCCAAATGTGGAAATTCGGATTCAACAATCGCCCGCCCGGTGCCGATTTCACAAATCAACACGCCACCCTTGTTCAGGTGCTTGCCCACATCTTTCAAAATACGGCGGGTGATGTCGAGGCCATCGTTGCCGCTGATATGCGCCATCAGTGGTTCGGCCTTGTATTCCGGAGGGAAAGCTTCGGTTTCGGCTTTTGCGACATAGGGAGGATTGGCGAGGATCAAGTCGTAGCGCTTGGATTTCAGCGGTGCAAAGAGATCGCCCTCGTGCAGTGTGATGGCGGTTTCCGCGTCGTGGTTTTTCAAATTGATGCGGGCAACGTCGAGGGCGTCTTTTGACAGGTCCGTTGCATCCACTGCTGCATCTGGAAAGAAATTGTGGGCGAGAATGGCAAGGCAGCCGGAGCCGGTGCAGAGGTCCAAAACACTGTGCACTTGATCAAAGTCAACCAGCACTTCGCCGTCGTTGCCCAACATGCCGTTCGCCAGAAACTCGCCAATGTAGGAGCGTGGCACAATCACGCGCTCATCCACATAAAAGGGAATGCCGTGCATATAGGTTTTCTTGAGCAGGTAAGCGGCGGGTTTGCGCGTTTGAATGCGCGCTTCGATGATGTCCTCAACGGATTTTCGTTCGTCTGGCAGCAAGATGGCGTCGAGCCATGGGTTGATGTCATCAACAGGCAAGTGCAGCGTTTCCAGGATGAGGAAGGCCGCTTCGTCGATGACGCTGGTGGTGCCGTGGCCGTGCACCAATTTGGCGGCGCGGAAGCGCGATACGGCGTAGCGCAGAAAATCGCGGATGGTTTTAAATTCAACAGTCATGGCATTTCGCTACTTGGCTTCGGTTCACGTGTCCAGCGGTGCTTAACCCCGCCATCACTCCAA
>JAYUQS010000029.1:0-2177 GCA_043756645.1 Hyphomicrobiales bacterium
CAACGGCGTTCACATTCAATCCAATGGCAAGTCAATCACATCGCAATGTGCCGTCGTCACCGACGGCGTGAATTCCGCTCTGCGCCAACAGCTATTTGCGAATTCCGCCGCTCTTAATTCCGGTTCAGTCTTTCATCGCGCCATGTTTTCAGTCCCTCAGATTGCGGGTGTCGACTTCAACTGCGTCAATGCTTGGTTTTATCCTGGAGGCCATGTCGTGCATTACCGTGTCGGAACTGCCCAACACGTCAACCTCGTCGCAATCACACCAAAATCAGCCTCCCCACCACAGCATTTCGCCAGAGCCGCCCCGTCGCTTCAAGCACTCTTGCAGCAATCATTTACAACCTGGCCGGGGCTTTATGTCGAACCCCTGCGCAGCTGGTCGAACGGCAACATCTTGCTATTGGGTGATGCGGCCCACGCCACCCTGCCCTATCTTGCGCAAGGGGCCGCCATGTCACTGGAAGATGCGGCATGCCTGTCCGATGTTGTGGAGACCGCTCACAGCATGAAACATGTCTTTGCCGAAACGGCCCAACGCCGCATGGCCAGAACGCGGCAATTGCACCGCGCAACTTTGTCTGCGGGACAGACTTATCACTTTGAAGGTGCAAAACGCATTGCACGCAACATCGTCCTGCAGTCAATACCAAGTGCCTTGATCCAATCCAAAATGAGTTGGGTTTACAAAGCATAGCGACCACCCGCAGGTGGTCGCAGTTATTAGCATATTACAGTATCAGTCCTTACCACGAGGGTTCCGAGGCGTCTGTGGTGGAACCGGCGTATCCCCACCTTTGCTTGGGATGTCAGTTGGTATCATCCTGATAAAGCACTTTGGTTTTGGTCTTGCTGCGACAAAGGAAACTGTTGTTCTGCCGGGCCTCTTGCCGGGAACACACACCGCAACAGATGAACAGCTGCCACCTGCATCATGCAACCAAAAAGGCTTCGTTTCAGTGCGCAACACGCGTTGGCAACAGTCCACGACTTTTTGCTGCGTATTGAACTGACACCGCATCATTTTTGATGTGGCACTGGCATTCGCATCAGAGCTGATGGCGGGCAAGGCAAACATTGCACCAACCAGAGCAAGTGTTGAAAAAGAAAATACATTCAAGGTTTTTGTCATGATAAACTCCAAATCTGCGATCATGATCGACCGATGGCGCAAATATGGCTGACGTGAGATGGCTCTATGCTGAATGCAGAATTCATCAGGAGTTCACATTTATGTTAGTGGGCAATCCGTAACTTTAGGCGCGACGTAAGGCTGTTAAGGAGAACACCAGATGACATTGAAACACTTTGCCTTTGCAACAGTATTGGCGACATCCCTCGTTGCAACACCTGTTTTTGCATTTCCGGGTGCCGGCCCCAGCAAGTCGGAACCGACAAAAACCGAAGCTGTGAAAAAGTCACCCAAAAAACTCAAATGCAAACGCGGCGAAACCGCAAAACTGCGGACGCTCAAAGGCAAAAAGAAATTGTCTTGCGTTAAATTAAAAGCTGAAATTTTGTCGGACGCCGAACTCTACGCCCAAGCCAGACTGTTGGCTGACGAAGGCGAATATGAATGGGCCTTGGACCATCTGCGCCTCATCACCAATCAAAACGACGCTGAAGTTTTAAACTACACCGGCTACGCCAACCGCAAAGCCGGACGCCTTGAAACCGGTATCGCATATTATCAGCAAGCCCTGACACTTAATCCAAACTACGTTCAAGCCCGCGAATATCTGGGAGAAGCTTATGTGCTGGCAGGCTTCAACACGCTTGCAAACGAGCAACTCAAAGAAATCGAAAAACGTTGCGGAACAAATTGCGAAGCTTATGTAGTGTTGAAGGGCTTTATAGAAAAATCGCAATAGGAGTTTGCACATGCCGAACCTGAAAATTATAGTTGCAGCGACTGCATTGTCTTTCGCATGCGCCGGTCCAGCCTTTGCCGCCGGTGATGCGCCTGAACCTGCTGCGGCTGTCGCCACGCCAAAATCCGCAAAGGCCATGGGCTGCAAACGCGGTGAAGCTATGTTGAAAGACGCCTGCACGACACTTGCCGCAGGCGTCATGAATGATGCCGAACTTTACGAGCAAGGCAAATTTCTGGCTACCGAAAGCGAATATGATTGGGCACTGGAAGTCTTAGCCCTCATCACCAAACAAGATGATGC
>JAYUQS010000030.1:0-16335 GCA_043756645.1 Hyphomicrobiales bacterium
GGCCCGCGTCATCCGCAGCCGCGTCGTCAATCCCAAATGGATCGCGGGCGTCAAACGCCACGGCTACAAGGGTGCCTTCGAAATCGCTGCTACAGTGGATTACATGTTTGCCTTCGCCGCCACGGCCGACGTGGTCAAATCCCACCACTTCGACTTGGCCTTCGACGCCTATATCGCCGATGATGACACGCGCCGCTTTATCGCCGACAACAATCCCCATGCCCTGAAAGAAATAGCCGCCCGCCTCGAAGAAGCCATCGCCCGCGGCCTCTGGCAACCGCGCCTCAATTCGACCTATGATAAGCTGAAAGAGCTGCAAGCATGAGCGAAGACACAGATCACGACCTTGCCCGCCATCACGAGAAGATGGCGAAGAAAAAAGCCGCCCGCGACAAGATCATGGCGGGCAAAACTATCGAGAAAGGTCTGCTCATTGTCCACACCGGAAAAGGCAAAGGCAAATCCACCGCCGCCTTCGGCATGGTGTTCCGCCATGTGGGCCATGGCTTGAAGTCCGGCGTGGTGCAATTTGTCAAAGGTGCTTGGGGCACAGGCGAGCGTACGGTGCTGGAAAAGTTCCCAGACCTCGTGACCATCAAAGCCATGGGCGAAGGCTTCACGTGGGAGACGCAAGACAGAGACCGCGACATCGCCCACGCCCGCGAAGGCTGGGAAGAAGCCAAACGCATGATAGCCGATCCGGAACTGCGACTTGTCATGCTCGACGAACTGAACATCGTGCTGCGCTACGACTACTTGCCATGGGGAGAAGTGAAGGCAGTGTTGGATGCCAGACCGCTCGACAAGCACATCATTATCACCGGGCGGAATGCCAAGGAAGAACTGATCGAAATGGCAGATTTGGCAACCGAGATGGAACAGTTGAAACACCCGTTCCGAAGTGGTGTGAAGGCGCAGGCAGGGGTGGAGTTTTGAGCGGACTAAAAAAAATCACAATCAGCACCATGTTAAAGTCATGTTGAAAACTACAAAAGTAAACTTGGCCGAAGTTAACGCAACCCTGCTGCGTGAGCGTGAACAATTGCTAAAGAACGGCCTCTGTTTGCCATATCTACAAAATGGCAAAGTTAAACATGAAACGTAGACGTCGGCAAAACTAAAGGCCAAAGAGTTTGCATGACACCTTGGTTGATCCTTTTGGCTGGGCCAAATGGGTCAGGCAAATCAACACTGGCAAGACAGCCAAATTTTATTCACAATGTAGCTGAAGAAAACGCGGTTTTTCTCAATCCCGATCAACCAGCAAAATTAGCGCCTCGCGCGAAAAATGCGTTGATATGGTCCGGTCATGAAATGCATCGACTGATCCCAAACGACACATGAATTGACTCATTATTATTGGACCAAACTCCGCTGGAATTCCCTCCCCCTTGTGGGGAGGGTTAGGGTGGGGGTCGCTCAGACTGTTGAGATTGTTGGGAATTCATCTTTCACTTCATGGGTCGGAGTGACCCCCACCCCGACCCTCCCCACAAGGGGGAGGGAGAAGAATGGGGCAACTCTTTTGGTCGGAGTGATAAGCAAACAACTTTACAAAAATGTCTCAGCAGTTTGGCTACCCTGAACGCAAATCACTCACTGCCGTCCAATCACCCGCTTCAAAAACTCCCGCGTCCGTGCTTGTTTTGGATTTTCGAATATTTCTGACGGCGGTCCTTCTTCCAGAATTTGCCCTTGGTCGAGGAAACACACCTTGTCTGCCACTTCGCGCGCGAAATTCATTTCGTGGGTGGCCAGTATGATCGTCATGCCTTCAGATTTCAGTTTGCGGATCACGTCAAGCACTTCCCCCACCAATTCAGGATCAAGCGCTGATGTCACTTCGTCGAACAGCATAATTTCAGGCTGCATGGCGAGTGCGCGGATGATGGCCACGCGCTGCTGTTGCCCGCCTGAAAGTTGATCAGGGTAGTGGCCCATGCGGTCCTCAAGATCAAAACGCGCGAACAAATTGTGCGCCATTGTCCGCACATCATCTGACGTCCGCTTTAAAACCCGGCGCGGCGCTAACTCCACGTTCTGTAAAGCTGTCATATGCGGAAATAAGTTGTAGCTTTGGAACACCAGACCAACGCGCTGGCGAATGGGTTGCGGATCAAGTTCAGGGTCGGTGATGTCGACTCCATCAAGTAAAATCTGCCCGTCATCAATCGGTTCCAGCAAATTGATGCTGCGCAGTAATGTGGACTTGCCGGAGCCGGAAGCGCCAATCAAACACACCAGTTCGCCTTTTAGCACCGAAAGCGAAATGCCGCTGCAGACTTGAAGTGCACCAAAGCTTTTTTGAACGTCGATGAGTTGAAGTTTCAGGGTCATTGCTGCAGCTTGTTTTGTCGGGCCATTAAACGGTCAACCCAGCGTGTTGCAGGCACAGTCACAATCAAAAATAAAATCGCAGCCCCGACATAGGGCGTGAAATTGGCAAGCAATGATTTTTGCGAACCCGCTTGCCGCAGCACTTCCACCGGACCGAGAAACGATAGTAAAGCCACATCTTTCTGCAAAGAAATAAGCTGATTCATGAACGACGGAATGACGCGCCGGAAGGCTTGCGGCAAAACGACAAAGCGCATGATATCAACACGGCCCAGCCCCAGCGACTTGGCGGCCGCCCGTTGCGACTCGTGAATGGACTCGATGCCCGAGCGATAAACCTCCGCCCCATAGGCCGAATAAGACAACACCATGGCCAGTGTGCCCCAAATATAGGGACTGTTCCAGGGACGCGGCAAGCCAAGCCCCGGAATGCCGAAGCCCAACAGATAAATGACGAGGACAATCGGAATACCGCGAAACAAATCGCTGTAGCCGATGGCAAATAACTTCAGAGGATAGAGTGAGGGCGAACGTACATCGCGGCACAACGCCAGCACCAAAGACCACACCGCGATGATCGGTGCACACCAAAGAAAAATTGCGATGTCGAGGAGGAAGGCCTGAAACAAATCAGGAAAGGTTTTGACCAAGATATTCCAATTGAAAAACGAAGACTTCACCCGCTCCCATCCCGGTGCCAAGGGAATAACAACGTAAAGAAACAGCAACACCAGCACTGTGCTGACACTTGCAATGATCACGCTGCGCTTATGCTGGCGCGCTTCCGCCAGCTGACGCCGGTTCAGCTTTGGTGGTGAACCGGCGTCGCTCATTACTTGATAACAGCCGCACCTGTTGCGGTTTGCAGCCATTCAGCTTCAATGGCTTTCAACTTACCATCAGCTGTCATGGCATTCAGGACTTCATCAACGCAAGTTTTCAAAGCCTTGCCTTTTTCAAACACCATGCCCATGCCGGGCGAGCCGTCAGCGGTGTCGAATTGTCCCAGCACTGCGCCATCTTCAATTTGAACGGCGGCCACAAACAAAGCCGTGGGCAAGTCCATCACCACCGCATCAATTTGGTTGGCCTTCAAGGCTTCAACGGAATCCGCCACGTCGTTGTACATCAAGGGCGCAGTCGTCGGCGCAATGGTTTTGGTGATGAACGGCAACTGCGTGGTGCCTTCAGATGCACCAAAACGAAGCCCTTTCAACGATGCAATGGTTGGCGTGGCTCCGGCGGCAATCGTGGGCTTGCGCACCACAACGCTATAGGCTGGCAAATAATAGGACACTGAGAAATCAATCGCCTTGGCGCGCTCTTCGGTGATTGAATATTGTTGCAGGTTGAAGTCATAGTCCTTGGTGCCAGGTTGAATGGCTTGATCGAATGTCGAGCGCACCCACACAACTTTGTCCGCCGCAAAGCCCATCCGCGACGCAACTTCCATGGCGATGGCGGCTTCAAAGCCTTTGCCATCTTCGGGCTTATTATCGATCACCCAAGGGAAATAGGCGGGCTCTCCCGTGGCAATGGTCAAAACACCTTCTTTGATGGTTTTTCCGGCAGCACATTCACCAGCTGATAGTGCCGCTGAACTCATTCCAGTCGACAAGCCTCCGATGACGAGAAACTGGGCGAAACGCTTGGCTGACATGGTAAACCTCCGGTTTGATTGATTGTTATTTCTGAGGAACAGAAAACCGCAGTGGACGTCACAAGTCAAGCGATGCAGAAACATTCAAAGCGTCGCATCCTGCCTTGTGCGGACAAGTGATGTCGACTAAGCGTTTCGGATGCAGCGCTCCACTTATGGGGCTGGAAGCGACTTCGGTGCGGTGGACCTTTGACAGGCACTAAACCCGGAAGCTGCCTTTCCCCGCCATTTGGCGGCGTTGTGATTTGGAAAGGCAGTTATTGTGACCGAAAAACTGGGTGTGATGTTGTGTGGCCATGGCAGCCGTAATCGCAAAGCTGTAACTGAATTTGCCAATCTGTCGGAGCAGCTGAAAAAACGCCTCCCTCTCTATCCCGTTGAATTCGGCTATCTTGAATTTGCCACCCCCATCATTCGTACCGGTCTTGATATTCTCAAGGAAAAAGGTGTCTCCCGCGTGCTCGCCGTGCCCGGCATGTTGTTTGCGGCGGGACATGCGAAGAATGATATTCCCTCGGTACTCAATGCCTATGCGGCGCAAAATGATTTGCGCATCGACTATGGCAAGGAATTGGGCATTGACCCTAAAATGATGCGCGCCGCTGGTGATCGCATTCAAGAAGCAATTAATGCGGCTCCCAATCATGTTGAAAAACATGAAACACTTTTGTTGGTGGTCGGGCGTGGCGCTTCGGACCCTGATGCAAATTCAAACGTTGCGAAAGTCATGCGCATTCTCTGGGAAGGCTTCGGCTTTGGCTGGGGTGAAGTGGCTTACTCCGGCGTCACCTTTCCGCTGGTTGAACCGGCCTTGGAACATATCACCAAACTCGGCTTCAAGCGCATTATTGTCTTCCCTTATTTCCTGTTCACTGGTGTTCTGGTGCAGCGGATTTATATGGCGACTGATGCTGTTGCGGCAAAACACCCCGACGTGGAATTCTTGAAAGCACCCTACTTGAACGACCACCCAGCCGTGGTTGAAACTTTTGTTGAGCGTATCGAGCAAATCATTTCCGGCGACATCGCCATGAATTGCCAGATGTGCAAATATCGCACGCAGGTGTTGGGGTTTGAAGCCGAAGTGGGTGCTGTGCAGGAAAGCCACCACCACCACGTCGAAGGCATGAGTGCCAAGGAATGCAAGCTCTGCGACGGGCAAGGCAACTGCACGGGGCTTTGTCAGGAGGGACCGTTTAAATTGGCATCAAAGCCTGAAGCACATTCACATTCCCATGGCGATCACACCCATGCAACTTATCCGCATGCGGATCATCCGCTGGGTCCAAAGAGCATGGCCAAGAAGTAATGGACTATTTGCGAGATCCTTCGGCGATTTATGCCCGGTCATTTGAGATGATCCGGGCTGAAGCTGATTTTTCGCGTATACCCGAAACCGCGCGGACAATTGCCACGCGTGTTATTCATGCTTGCGGCATGGTTGAAATTGTTGATGATCTGATATTTTCTGCTAACTTTACGGAGGCTGCGATGTCCGCATTGCAAGCCGGGGCGCCCATTTTTGTGGATGCTGAAATGGTCCGGCACGGCATCATTGCGCGGCAGATCAAAACCGGCAACGAAATCATCTGTACGCTGAATGATCCGGCAGCGCGGGAAATCGGTGTGGCAAAATCCATTACACGTTCCGCAGCCGCCGTTGAACTCTGGCGTGAACGGCTTGCGGGTTCGATTGTCGTGATCGGCAACGCGCCCACCGCACTGTTTGCGCTGTTGGAAATGATCGACACTGGCAGCCCAAAGCCCGCTGCAATCGTCGGCTTTCCGGTTGGCTTTGTAGGCGCAGCCGAAAGCAAAGCTGAACTTGCGGCCAACCCACGCGGCATTCCCTTCGCCACAATACGCGGACGCAAAGGCGGTTCGGCCATGGCGTCTTCGGTTGTGAATGCACTTACGGGTGATTTGTGATGCGAGCAGCCCCTCATCCGGCCTTCGGCCACCTTCTCCCGCGCGAAATGCGGGAGAAGGCTTTCAATGATTATCGCCTTCTCCCGTTTCTTCCAACGGGAGAAGGTGCCCAAAGGGCGGATGAGGGCGTTCAATGATGACCCCATGGCTTAACATCATCGGCATTGGAGAAGATGGCTGGGAGGGTCTTTCAGCCAAGTCTCACCAGCTGATCGAAAGTGCCGATCACATCGTCGGCTCCACCCGCACCCTAGCCATGCTGCCCGCAACGAAAGCAACCCGCCACGAATGGCCGCAACCCTTCTCAGCTGTTGTTGAACAACTCAAACCCTTGCAAGGCCAACCCACAGTTATTCTCGCCACTGGCGATCCAATGAACTACGGCGTGGCGCAAAAGTTACTTGAGTTCATTCCAAAATCTGAAATGAATATCACGCCACATCTCTCGGCCTTCAGTCTTGCAGCTTCGCGCATGGCTTGGTCTTTGCCTGACTGTGATTGCTTCACCATTCATGGTCGTCCCGCTGCCAATGTGGAAGTTTTCATTCAGCCCGGTGCTCACCTTTTGATTTTGACTCAAGATGAAACATCTATCGCAGAAGTCTGCCGCAGGCTGGTTTCCCGCAATTTTGAAAATTCCAAAGTTGCAGTTTTGGAAAATCTGAACGGCCTGAAAGAGCGCATCACAACTTTCACCGCAAACGCCATTCCGGCAATAGAGTGGTCCCCCCTCAACATTCTAGCCATTCATTGCATCGCCTCACCTCAAGCCAAAATCTGGTCGAGGGTTGCGGGGTTGCTGGAAGACGCCTTCCTTCATGACGGCAAGATCACCAAGCGTGAAGTGCGGGCGGCGACTTTGGCCGCTCTTGCTCCGTGTCCTGATCAATTGTTGTGGGATGTGGGCGCGGGCTCCGGTTCCGTTGGCATTGAATGGATGCGCTCCACCCGTGGCTGCGAAGCCATTGCCATCGAACCTTTGGCCGACCGTAGGGCGATGATTGCAACCAACGCAGATCAATTGGGAACGCCACGTTTGAAAATTGTCGGCGGCGTGGCCCCGCATGCCCTCGAAGGTCTGCCTGTACCAGACGCCATCTTCATCGGCGGTGGCATAGATCATGATGGCGTTTTTGAAGCCTGTTGGGCCGCATTAAAAGCGGGTGGCAATTTGGTTGTAAATACTGTGACGCTTGAAGGTGACCGCAAGCTGATCACCCTTCAAGAACTGCATGGCGGTGATCTGGTACGGATTGATGTTGCAACGCTGACGCATGTGGGTGACTTGCGCGCCTTACGCCCCCGCATGAGTGTGCTGCAATGGCGGATTAGAAAATCATGAGCAAATTGGGCACACTTTATGGCGTGGGCGTCGGTCCCGGCGACCCGGAACTGATGACCGTCAAAGCCTGGCGTTTGATCTCCATTAGCAAAGTCATTGCTTATCTCGCAGCCAATGGTGGAGATTCCACGGCAAGAAAAATCGCCACCCCTTTCATGCCCGATGATGTGACCGAAATTATCATCGACATGCCCATGCGGGTGGAGCGCGAACCGGCGCAAGCGGCTTATGACAAAGGTGCCGCAAAGATTGCTGAACATCTCTCCAAAGGCGAGGACGTGGTCATGCTCTGCGAAGGTGACCCGTTTTTCTATGGCAGCTTCATGTATATGTTTGAACGCCTCGCTGAAAAATTCCCAACTGTCGTCGTACCAGGCGTCACCTCTATCACCGCCGCTGCATCGGTCATTGGACAACCTTTATGCGAACGCGATGAAGTGTTGAAAGTCTTGCCCGCCACAATGACTGAGGATGATTTACGCCGCGAACTTTCAACCACATCTGCTGCCGCGATTATCAAAGTTGGGCGGCATTTTGGCAAAGTGAAGCGGGTTTTGAAAGTGCTCAATCTTGACGGCCACGCCACGGCGGTGGAACGCGCCACGCATAACGACCAAATGATCCGCGACATTTCGCAGATCAGTGAAGACAGCCTGCCCTATTTCACCACCATCATTGTACGGACTTAACTTTGCATAACGCTATTTTCATTCTCGGACCAACAGCACTTCCACTTGCTGAAACCATCAAAGCAAAAGTGGGTGGCAAGATTTATGGGCCTGCTCATGTTGCTGGCGTTGATACGGTTTACGAGAAAGCCAAAATCGCAATCGGCTTTGCCTTCCAATCGGGACACCCTATCATCGGCATTTGCGCATCAGCCATTCTGATCCGCGCGGTGGCCCCTTTCCTCAAAAACAAACTGTCGGAAGCGCCCGTAGTTGCCGTGGCTGAAGACGGTTCTTCTATCGTGCCGCTGTTGGGCGGGCACCATGGTGCGAATAAACTGGCACATGAGATTGCAGACGTCGCCAAAGGTCATGCCGCCATCACCACGGCAAGCGATGTGATTTTTGGAACGGCTTATGATGAAGCGGCTGATGGCCTTGTGCTTGGCAATCCCAAAAATGTAAAATCCGCCACAGCTGCGCGTTTGCGTGGAGAAGAGGTTTTTCGCCACAACACAATTCATGACCGCAAAGGTGATGACCGCAATATCATCTATCACCCCAAGACTCTCGTCGTTGGGATTGGTTGTGAACGTGGGACGTCCATCGAAGAAGTGCGAGAATTGATTGCATCAACTTTCGCCGCGCACAACCTATCATCACATTCCATCGCAACATTTGCTTCAATTGAATTGAAGGAAGACGAAGCGGCACTTTCTGCTTTGGACAATGTTGTTTATTTTACTGCAGAAGAACTCAACGCCCAAAGTTCAAGGATCGCTACACCATCGGATTATGTGGCTGATACGGTGGGAACACCCAGTGTGGCGGAAGCTGCTGCACTTGCTGCGGCTGGCGATGAAGCAACTTTGATTGTTGCAAAAATCAAAAGCAAACGCGCCACTATTGCGATTGCCGAGGCACCTGAGCCGATTTTACAGCCCGCTGGAAAACGGCGCGGCGTCGTTTCTGTTGTGGGCATTGGTCCCGGCACCAGCACCATGCGCAGCCCGCAAGTGACACATGAGTTGGCAATGGCAACAGATTGGGTGGGATATGATCTCTATCTCGATTTATCTGCTGACATTCGCACCAACCAAACCGAACACCGCTTCCCCTTGGGCGGCGAAGAGGCCCGTTGTCGCCATGCGATTGAATTGGCCAAGCAGGGCAAATACGTGGCGCTCGTTTGCTCCGGTGATGCGGGCATTTATGCGATGGCGGCATTGGTTTATGAATTGATTGACCGTGAACCCTGCCGCGTTGCTGTCGAAGTACATCCTGGAATCTCGGCCTTCCAAATGGCCTCAGCAAAAGCTGGTGCGATGATTGGGCATGATTTTTGCTGCATCTCGCTCTCGGATTTGTTGACACCTTGGGACACCATCGTGCAGCGGGTGAAGGCAGCGGCTGAGGGTGACTTTGTTATTTCATTTTACAATCCACGATCACTCAAACGCACTGATCAAATCGTGAAAGCGTTTGAAATTCTCAAGCCACACCGCAGCCCGGATACGCCTGTTGTGTTGGCATCGAACTTGGGGCGGCCTGAAGAAAAGGTCCGTATACTGAAGTTCTCGGAGTTCAACCCGGAAGACGTTGATATGCTCACCCTTGTAATGGTGGGGTCATCGACTTCCAAATCATTCAAGCGCGGTGACGGCCAGACTTATGCCTATACGCCGCGCGGTTACGCAAAAAAGATGGATTTAAAATGACTGTACACTTCATCGGTGCGGGCCCGGGTGCCCCTGACCTTATCTCGCTTCGCGGATTGAAGTTCATTCAATCTTGTCCCGTTTGTCTCTATGCGGGTTCGCTGGTGCCGGAGGAAATTGTGAAGGCAGCCCCTGCGGGTGCCTTGGTCAAAGACACCGCCCCCATGCACTTGGATGAGATCATCGCTGACATCAAAACTGCCCATGAAAAAGGCCAAGATGTGGCGCGGGTTCATTCCGGTGATCCGTCCTTGTACGGAGCAATTGGCGAGCAGATGCGGCGCTTGGATGCGCTGGGTATTCCTTATGACATTACGCCGGGTGTGCCCGCTTTTGCGGCGGCGGCGGCGGCTTTGAAAATGGAATTCACTCTGCCGGAAGTGGCGCAAACCGTGATTCTGACCCGCACGGCGATGCAGTCTTCAAAAATGCCGGATGGTGAAGAATTGGAAAAATTGGGTGCGTCGAAAGCAACTTTGGCGATCCATCTTTCCGTTCGCAACATCCCCTATATTCAACGTTCGTTGATACCGCATTACGGCGAGGATTGCCCTGTGGTCGTTGGCTTTCGCGTGTCCTGGCCCGATGAACAATTCATCCACGGCACTCTGGGCGATATCGCGAAAAAGGTTCGGGCAGAAAAACTGACGCGCACCGCATTGATTTTAGTAGGTCGGGTCTTGGGCCACACCACATTCCGTGACTCGGCGCTCTATGATGCTGATCATGAACATGTTTTGCGAAATCGTAAAACCAAGAAAAAAACCTCTTGACATTAATTCCTGTTTGTTCTACTTATGTTCGTATTCGCTGCTGATCACGGCGATGTGCTGATTGACATCGTTAAGTATATTTCTGGGCGTGTGCGGCGCCTTAAGAGAATGGTGACGGCCCTGTGCGATGAACCGCGCAACGTGAGGGAGAACCGTTATGGCCACTGCTGTTGATCTTGATGCGCTTGTGCAGGATGTCTTGAATGCCATCGGCGATGCGCCGGGTGAAGCAGCACGTGCCGACACCACCATGCGTGAGCGTTTCTTTGAGCTTCTGGTTTTGATTATGGGTAATCTTTATACGAAAACCCCGGTTGCAGGCGGACTGTTTGACCGCAACACTTTGTTGCGCGTGACCACCGGCATGGACGACAGTGACGCCGGCCGCTTGGCCACCCGCACGGAAGATTGGGTGCGCCTTGAGGGCTTGTTGCGCCAACAGGACGGCACCAAGAATTATTCGATCACGCGCTCATCACTCGCCGTATTGGCCACCCTCACCGCCCACGGCACGCTAGGTGATGTCTATGAAAAGATTTTAAAGCGCTACGCCGAAGCCATGCCGTCGGAAAACCTGCGCAGCACAACACGCATTTTAAGTTCATATTTCCTGACGCGGGTGGCGCGGAGTTAAGGTTATCGGATGTTTGCTCACCGCAGTTAAATGAGCAAGGCACCCTCATGCCGCAAGAGCCATTCCTTGCGTTTCAAGCCGCCACCATAACCGGTCATTGAGCCATCAGCGCCGATCACGCGGTGACACGGCACCACGATGGATATGGGGTTGCGGCCATTGGCGGTGCCCACGGCGCGGGAGAGATTGATGTCACCAAGCGAGCGCGCAATATCATCGTAGGATTTGGTCAGGCCTGACGGGATCTTGCGAAGCTCCGCCCACACCTGTTTTTCAAATGGAGTGCCGCCGCCATCAGTGGCAAGCTTGTCGATAGCAGAAATGTTGCCCGCGAAATAATCCTGCAGGATGGCAGAAAGGCCGAAGGGGTTTTTGGATTGTTGTAGTGTTGCGGCGTCAAACCGAGACTTCATCTCGCGCAACACCCGCGAATCCGCATCAGCAAATTCAAGCAAAAGCAAAACACCATCCTGAGCGACGAGGATTACTTCGCCGATGGGAGTTGTGATGCGGTCGGTGAGGAAGCTGGAAATGGGGTGCAGACTATCAAACCCTCACTGGACTTTTTGTAATTTATAGATTACATAACCATTGTGACTGAAATTATTCAATCTGAGGAATTTGAAGGCTGGATTGAAAATCTGCGAGACCTGCGGGCGCAATTGCGCATTCGTGCGCGGATCGAACGGTTGTCGCGGGGAAACCCCGGTGATGTTAAATCTGTCGGTGAAGGCATTCGGGAATTGCGGGTGGATTATGGCCCTGGTTACCGCGTCTATTTTTTACAGCGCGGCGAAATTTTGATTGTGCTGCTGTGTGGTGGTGACAAATCAACACAGGACAAAGATATCAAACAAGCAAAGTCGATTGCCCATCGATGGAAGGAATGAATGATGAAACCCGGGTTTAAAAAATACGACGTCGTTGATTATTTGAACACTGATGAAGAGATGGCACTCTTCCTTGAAGCGTGCTTCGAAGAAGCAGGCGACGATGCAGCATTCATCGCCACAGCATTAGGCCATATTGCAAGAGCCAAAGGCATGAGCGACATCGCCGCCGCAACGGGGCTGACGCGAGAGGGCTTGTATAAGACGCTCTCAAAAGACGGCAACCCAAGTTTCAGTGCGATCTTGAAAGTGATGAAGGCGCTGGGATTGAAGTTGAAGCCGGAGGCGGCTTGAGTCTTTGAAGTCAAGTTGCGGCCTTGCTGAAATCTATCTTTACGTTTCACCACTCCCCCGTCATTCCAAACGCGAGTGCAGCGGAGCGGAACGAGTGATTTGGAAACCCGCTTTGCGCGAAAGGTGCGGGGTTCCAAATCGATCACTGCGCATTCGCTACGTGACCGTTTGGAATGACGGCGATTTAAGGGCTGGGATTAAATCCGATCTGATAAAGTTGAGCTGCCAGTTTTCCGCTAAGATGCGACATAAGTTGAAGACACCCCAAAGTCACAGAAGAACTACCTATCGATATTGAATCTGAATTCATATCAAGCGCTATTCCTGAAAAGGGCATTTCTGCTTCAAATTCATTTCTGCACTGCATTGCTCTTTTGCCAGAAATGCCATGCGCAACAGTATGCCTCACATGTTTAAAGGCTCGAAACTTACGTAATTCGCCTTTATCAACATGAGCTATAAAATAATCACTCTGAATATGTTCATCCCAAAGAGCAAAAAGATAAACCAGCGACAAACCTTCCATAAGTTCTCTGAGTTCATTTCGGGTCTCAGTAGAGCGTTCAGGATGGTTCGGAATATGCAAGTTGTTGCACAGTTCTAGTTTGCCACCCATGAAATAGCCAAAAGCTCGACTGCCAAGTCCCTGCAATCGCCCGTGCAGTTTCAATGCAGACTCGAATTGCTGTTCTTGAGTAAAGTTGAGCATCTCAACCCAACCTCTTCAACGCCTCAGCCACCTTCGCCTTCCGCGTTTCCAGTTCCACCTTCAACTCGCGTGACTCGTCCAGCACCTCTTGCGGGGCCTTGGCCACAAACGCTGGATTGTTCAGGCGACCATCAATCCCACCCATGTCTTTGGCGATTTTTTCCAGTTCTTTGTTCAACCGCGCTTTCTCTGCAGCAAAGTCGATGACGCCTTCCAGCGGCAATGCGATTGTCGATTCATCGAGCACCATTTGCGCAGAGCTCTTCGGCACTTCATCTTCAAACGTCAGCGACGACAGCCGTGCCAGCCGCATGATTTCGGCTTCCCACGCATTGGCGCGGCGGCGGGATTCTTGGCCTGCTCCTACCAATACGCATGGAATTCTTGCGCCCGCGTTGACATTCATTTCTGCGCGCACGGAACGAACTTCAGAAATTAAGCGGATCACCCAATTCATTTCCGCATCTGCTGCCGCATCGCCCAAGCCCTCGTATTCGGGCCATGTGGCATCGATCAGCATCACATCGCGCTTGGCGGTTTGTCCCCACAGCTCTTCGGTAATGAAGGGCATAAAGGGGTGCAGCAGGATGAAGATTTGTTCCAGCACCCATGCCGACGTGGCGCGGGTTTCGGCCTTGGCGGTTTCGTCGTCGCCTGTCAAAATGGGCTTCACCAATTCCACATACCAATCGCAGAACACATTCCATGCGAATTGATAAAGCGCTGCGGCGGCCTCGTTGAATTTATAGTCTTCAATGGCCTTCGTCACGATGTCGCGCGTACGGGCGGTCTCCCCTGTGATCCAGCGGTTCACCTGAACGCGGGCCGCCAACGGATCGTAATTCTCGTCCTTGGCAACGCCGTTCATTTCGGCAAAGCGCGTGGCGTTCCAGAGTTTGGTGGCGAAGTTGCGGTTGCCTTCAACACGTGCCTTTGAAAACCGAATATCACGCCCTTGCGTTGCTTGAGCAGCCAAGGTGAATCGCAAAGCGTCGGCACCAAAGCTATCGATCATTTCCAAGGGGTCAATACCATTGCCTTTGACCTTGGACATTTTCTGTCCTTTTTCGTCAAGCACCAGGCCGTGGATGTAAACAGTATGAAACGGCACTTCTTTCATGAAGTGGATGCCCGTCATCATCATGCGGGCAACCCAATGAAAAATAATATCAAAGCCCGTGACGAGAACATCAGTTTTGTAGTGGCGCTTCAATTCTAGCGTTTCGTCCGGCCAGCCCAATGTGGAGTAAGGCCAGAGAGCGGATGAAAACCATGTGTCGAGCACATCTTCGTCGCGGCGCAACTTAACGCCAGCGCCGGCTTGGGCCTGTGCTTCGGTTTCGGTTTCAGCAACGAAGATTTTGCCATCTTCGTCATACCACGCAGGAATTTGATGACCCCACCAAAGCTGGCGCGAAATGCACCACGGCTGAATGTTGCGCATCCACTGAAAGTAAGTTTTATCCCAGCTCCCGGGAACAAATTTCGTTTCACCTGATTCAACCGCAGCAATAGCGGGCTTGGCCAGTTCCGCAGCATTCACATACCATTGCTCAGTCAGCATCGGTTCGATGACAACAGCCGAGCGTTCACCAAAAGGCTGTGCAATTATCTTTTCAACTTTGCCGCGATAGAAACCAAGCTCCTCAATTTCTTTCAGCACCAACTCACGCGCCTTGTAACGGTCCAAACCATCGTAATGTTTCGGCACATTGTTTTCTGGCGTTGATATCATCCGCGCTTTTTTGTCCATCAACACAATCAGCGGAATGTTATTGCGCTTGGCCACATGGAAGTCGTTCTCGTCGTGCGCACCCGTAATCTTCACCGCACCCGTGCCGAATTCCGGATCGGGATATTCGTCCGCGATGATGGGGATCAATCGTTCGGCAATTGGCAAGCGCACCATTTTGCCAACAAGCTTTTTATAGCGCTCATCTGAGGGATGCACGGCAACCGCACCATCGCCCAACATGGTTTCGGGGCGCGTTGTGGAAATCACGATTTCGGAAATCCCATCCACCGGACCATCGGCCAGCGGATAAGCGAAGGACCACATCGCCCCCTTCACTTCTTTGGTTTCAACTTCGAGATCAGAGATCGCTGTTTCAAACACCGGATCCCAATTCACCAGCCGCTGGTCTTTGTAAATCAAGCCGTCCTTGTGAAGTTGTACAAACACTTTGACCACGGCTTTTGACAAGCCTTCATCCATGGTGAAACGTTCGCGTGACCAATCACAGGTGGCGCCAAGGCGCTTTAACTGGTTGATGATGGTGCCGCCGGACTCCTCTTTCCATTCCCACACGCGTTTTAGAAACGCCTCGCGGCCCATGGATTTCCGGTCAGTCTTTCCTTCGGATTTCAGCAAGCGTTCCACCACCATTTGCGTGGCAATACCCGCATGGTCGGTACCCGGTTGCCACAACACATCGCGCCCTCGCATACGTTCAAAGCGGCAGAGCACGTCTTGAATGGTGTTGTTGAGCGCATGGCCCATGTGCAGCGAGCCCGTGACGTTAGGCGGTGGAATGACGATCGTATAAGGCTCGGCTTTGGGCTTGCGACCGGGCTTGAAATAACCACCCTCCTCCCACTGCTTATATAAGCGGGCTTCAATTTCGGCAGGATTGAATTTTGTTTCGAGCGTCATGATCAGTCACTTCAGCGTTTTGACTTTTCTTGGAAAAGTCAAAATCGCCTTCAGCCTCTCTTTTTCGATCAACTTTTCAGACTTTTGACGATTCCGTCAAAAGTCAGGTTGATCTGTTGGTTTGAATGTGGCTGCGGTATAGAGGGGGAATGGTGGGGAAACAATGGTGGGAAGCGAAACGATTTGCACATCGTTGAGTATCAAGTTCGATCACGTATTTAGTATTATGTTCCTACATTGGAGTTAACGCGGAATCCACACCCCTTGCGCTCCCTTCCCACCTGTTGGATTGTCACAAACAACAGGGGCGCAGACGAATCGCTCATCCAACATTTGAGAGTGAAGATGGCGACGAAACCGAAATATGACTGCCTGAAATGCCCGGGCTATTGCTGCTCCTACCCCGTCATCGAAGTGAAGGACAAAGACGCCGCCCGCATCGCGCGCTACTTCGACCTCACACTGGAAAAAGCTGAGAAGAAATATTTCAAAGCGGCTCACGGTTATAAGCGCGTCATGCGCCGGAAAGAGGACACGCATTTCGGCAAAATCTGTCAGTTCTTCGACACCGAAGCCCGCCGCTGCGGCATCTACCACGCCCGCCCCTCCACGTGCCGCGCATTTCCGGGGCCTGACAATTGCGGCTATTATGACTTCCTGAAATTTGAACGCGGCACCCAGGAAGATGAAACCTTCATTTCCTCAACCTGGAATATCGACAACTAAAC
>JAYUQS010000031.1:0-16275 GCA_043756645.1 Hyphomicrobiales bacterium
ATTACCTTGGGCAAGCTGGCTGAAGGCGTGTCAAGTTTTCGGGGCCACCGTGAAAAAGACGGCAGTATTGTTTTGCGTCCTTATGTTGAAATTCCAGCCCACGAACATTGGATATTCCAAAATCCTGAGGCACTTGCCAGCTTGAAGCGAGGGCTTGGCGATGCAGCAGCGGGCCGGGTTGTCTCACGCGGCAGTTTTGCAAAACATCTCGAAGACTGAATTTCGGCATGAGTTTCGCGATTGTCTTTTCGTCTGAAGCCGACGCGCAGATGGACACGATCGAAACCAACTCCGCTTTGTCGAAACGCTGCAAAGCCGTCCAAAAAGCGTTGGCGTTTTTGGAATCAAATCCACGCCACCCCGGTCTGAAAACCCACAAATTCACCGCAATGATCGGCACGGGCGGTGAGGACGTCTTCGAGGCTTACGCCGAGAATAATACGCCGGACGCATATCGGATTTTCTGGATGTATGGTCCGGGGAAAGATGTGATCACGGTAGTGTCGATTACGGCGCATGCTTGAGAACCAATTAATTATTGGCGATGAAAAACTTATATCATCTTGAAAGGTCAGCACATGAAAGGCCAATGGAAAGGCGAATTTAATGGAACGAATAGTGGGACAATAACACTCGATGCCGATGAGCTTTCGGATTGTTACGATGGCTACGTCTACATGAAAGAGAACGACCCCAACCTGCCAGACTATATGGTTTCGTTTCGTACACCCGACAAAAGCAATCTATTCGACATAAACAACTTGAGTATTCAAGCGGCCCGCGATGGAGAGCGGATGTCAATTGCAAAACTTCATGAGCAATTCCCCCAAGTCATCGTTCCTCCCCAAGCTGACACAAATTGGGAGATCAACTCTCAAGTGATAAGAATCGTCTGGAAAACAAACCTTGGTACCAGTGGTACAGCTGAACTCTTGCGAAATGACGGCGGTGAAATCTCCGTAATGATACCCGAGCCAATTTATAGTTGGAACCAATTCAAAGACTACGTAGCTTCACTCGAAGAGAACCGATTTATCTTTCGCGGCCAAGAAAACAACGAATGGCGCTTACGAACACATTTTCATCGCACAGGCCGCGCGAACCTATACCGCTTTATCAGAGAAGATAGATCTTTGCTGTACAAAAATCTAAGCCATCTCACTTCCCGTGTTTTTGATCTTGATAGGCCGGAACAAAATGGCGCCTTCATTTCTTTGGCACAGCATCACGGTTACCCAACGCCATTGCTGGACTGGACTTACTCTCCTTTTATTGCTGCTTATTTTTCCTGTAATGATTTAAAAATGGGCGCAATTGGTCCTGACCGACAAATTAGATTGCATGTGTTTGACAGAATACTTTGGGAAGCTGATTTTAATCCTGTTCAAAGCCTCAACTACCACTTGCCCAACTTCTCGGTGCTCGAGGCACTCGCTCTGGACAATCCGCGTATGATCCCGCAACAGGCGCTCGCAACTTTGTCCAATGTCGCTGATATTGAAAGTCATATTTTAAAATGTGAGAAAGAAAAGGGGAAGCGTTACTTAAGAGTCATCGACCTTCCCTCATCGGAACGCGACGAAATTGTTAAGGACTTGAGAATGATGGGAATTACAGCGGGGTCGTTATTTCCTGGTTTAGACGGGACTTGCAGACAACTGAAAGAACTGATGTTTGGACTGTATTGAAGATTGGGAAAAAAGCTGTGACCTCTCAAAGATTGCAAACTCAAAGAGGACGCTTTCCATTTTTTGTGTGAACAGCTTCAAACAAACACGTCCACCCCCACCCCAAATCGCTTCGCCAACGCCTTTGCCAGCTCCTTACTTATCTCCCGCCGTCCATTCAGAATTTCTGAAATCCGGCTTTGGGGTGCGCAATCGGCGAGGTCGGTTTGGGACAGTCTGTGTTGCTGCATCAATAAAGGGGACGCTTCCCTTTACGTGAGAGCGGTAATAAAGAGGACGCTTCCCTTTACGTGAGAAAATGCCCTCTCAAACAAATACCTCCAACCCCACGCTAAATCGCTTCGCCAGCGCCTTCGCCAGCGCCTTGCTGATCTCACGCCGCCCATTCAGAATTTCTGAAATCCGGCTTTGGGGTGCGCAATCGACGAGGTCGGTTTGGGATAGGTTGTGTTGTTCCATCAGAAAACGCAGCACATCGCGGGGTGGAGCGTCTGGAATTTCAAAATGATCCGCTTCGTAAGCCGATACCTGGTTGGAGAGATAATCCAGCACGTCGGCCAAAGGATGGTTTTCGTTTTCACCAACATCATCCAGCAGTTGGTTCATCACGGCGGCGGCGCGGGTGTAGTCTTTCTTCGTGCGGATGGCGGAAAAACCCAACACATCGCGAAACGGCTTCCAAGTCTTGAGCAAGTCACCTGTTGAGATCACTTCATGTTTCATGGCTTTTTCCACTTTCCCAAATCATATTCAGCGTGAGTCAGAACATGCCGAATATAAACTTTGTGCCTGTTGTAATGAATTGCAGCGATCAAGCGATATTTGTTGCCAGCAATGTTAAACACCGTCTGGCCCCTCACGTGATCTGCACTCGCGAAGGTTTTCTTTAAGTCCGCAAAACTCGCATATTCATTGCCAAGAATAATGCGATACCACGCCAACAAAGACGCCTGAGCATCAGGATGCTTTGTCCAAAAAGCAATGAGTGCAGGTTTTGAGATGACATGCATGACTTTTTGTATACCAAGATGGTATAACTGTCAATCCGCAAGCGAGTGGATCTCACCTCTTCTCTGCCACCTTATAAACCTCATTGCGCTCGCGCTTGCCCACTGCCACCACCAGCACAATCAGTTGCTGATCACGCACCTTATAGACCGGCCGATAACCCGCATTGCGCAGTTTTATTTTGTAGCGGTCTTTTGCGCCATGCAGTCGCGCAGATGGCACTTTTGGATTTTCCAGTCTCTCTGCCAGTTTTGATTTGAACTGTTCGCGCGTGTTGCTGTCCAGCTTCCGCCATTCTTTCAGTGCGGCGTCGAGGAAGGCGAGGTCATAGCTCATCAAGCCGGACCTTGTAGATGGTCTGGCCTTCGCGAGCGTCGGCGATGGCATTGAGTTCGAGGTCTTCCAGCCGTTCCAGCATGGCCTCGTAAGCTTTCGCGGGCACGCAATAGAATGCGGGTTCATTGTGGTTGAGAATGGCCACAGGGAAACCTTCGCCAGCGGCGACGGTGCCCATGGGGTTCTTTTTAAGCTCGGTGACACTGGCGGTGGTTGTGGCGTGGATTTGGCTGGTCATTTGAATACACCTTTATTTCGTGCTTTATATAGCACTCATGTTGGCGCACTTCAACCCAACAAAAAAACGCGGGGCCATTTCTGACCCCGCGCTTGTTTGACTTTCCCTCTCCGGCGTTGCTGCGCTTCGCCACCTCTCCCGCGAAGCGGGCGAGGTGAAGGGTGTGTGCTACTTACTCAGCGTCTGCTGGTGCCGCAGCAGCTTCTTGCTTCGCCGTCAAATCTTCGCCAGTGGCTTGATCGACAACCTTCATTGACAGTCGGATCTTACCGCGGTTGTCCATGCCGAGGAACTTGACCTTGACCATTTGGCCTTCGGTGACAACGTCAGACACCTTCTGTACGCGCTGTGGGGCCAATTCAGAAACGTGCACCAAGCCATCGCGTGCGCCGAAGAAGTTCACGAACGCGCCGAATTCCATGATCTTGACGATCTTACCTTCGTAGATTTCGTTGACTTCGGGTTCCGATACAATTGACTTGATCCACTTGAGGGCCGCCGTGATGGCTGCACCTGAAGACGAAGCCACCTTGATGGTGCCGTCGTCTTGAATGTCGATCTTCGCACCCGTCTTCTCAACAATTTCACGAATGACCTTGCCGCCTGTGCCGATAACTTCACGGATCTTGTCGACCGGGATCTTGATCTGCTCAATGCGCGGTGCATGTTCGCCAAGACCCGGACGGGCCTTTTCGAGGGCTTCCGACATTTTGCCAAGAATATGCAAACGGCCTTCCTTGGCTTGGAACAGGGCAACACGCATGATCTCTTCGGTGATGCCGGTGATCTTGATGTCCATTTGAAGGGCTGTCACACCTTCCGATGTGCCGGCCACCTTAAAGTCCATGTCGCCCAGGTGATCTTCATCACCGAGGATGTCGGAGAGCACGGCAAAGCGCTCACCTTCCTTAATGAGGCCCATGGCGATACCAGCAACCGATGCTTTCATCGGAACGCCAGCGTCCATCAACGCAAGTGATGCACCGCAGACTGAGGCCATCGAAGACGAGCCGTTAGACTCGGTAATTTCCGAGACGACGCGTATCGTATAAGGAAAATCCGCAGCCGATGGCAGTACTGGCGCAATGGCGCGCCAAGCAAGCTTGCCATGGCCGATTTCGCGGCGGCCCGTGGCCCCCATGCGGCCTACTTCACCCACCGAGTAGGGAGGGAAGTTATAATGCAGCATGAACTTGCCCTTGGTCAGGCCGTCCAATGTATCAACGTATTGCTCGTCTTCGCCGGTGCCCAATGTTGTCACGACCAGCGCTTGGGTTTCGCCGCGTGTGAACAAAGCTGAACCGTGGGTGCGTGGGAGTACTGAGGCTTCAGCGATGATGGCGCGTACGGTTGAGGTGTCACGTCCGTCAATGCGTTTGCCGGTATCGAGGATGGAGTTCCGCACAATGTCAGCTTCAAGGTGTTTGAAGTTTTCACCGAATGCTTGATCCGATGGTGCAGCAGGATCGTCTTTATTGATGATCGCAGCTTTCGCAGCATCCTTGACCTTGGCAACAGCGTCTTGACGCGCTTCCTTCTTTGGCTCGGCATAGGCCTTGCGCAAATCGGCTTCAGCTTGCTTTTTCACCGCAGCATAAAGCGCTGAGTGATCCTTCGGTTGGAAGTCGCGTGGTTCGCGTGATGAGCGTTCAGCCAAACGGATGATGGCTTCAATCACCGGCTGGAAGCCACGATGACCAAACATCACAGCTTCAAGCATCTTCTCTTCCGAGAGTTCCTTGGCTTCCGATTCAACCATCAACACGGCGTCTTGCGTGCCGGCGACAACAAGGTCGAGGCTCGAAAGGGCTTGTTGTTCTTTGGTGGGGTTCAAGACGAATTCGCCGTCAATCATGCCAACGCGGGCTGCACCCACCGGGCCCATAAAGGGAATGCCGGAAATGGTGAGGGCTGCAGAAGCTGCAACGAGAGCTGCAATGTCGGTGTCATTTTCAAGATCATAGGAAATGACGGTGGCGATGACTTGCGTCTCAATGCGGAAACCATCGGGGAACAAGGGGCGGATCGGGCGGTCGATCAATCGTGAAATCAATGTTTCGCGTTCTGAAGGGCGTGCTTCGCGCTTGAAATAACCACCGGGGATCTTGCCCGCAGCATAGGTTTTTTCTTGATAGTTTACGGTCAAGGGGAAGAAGTCGATGCCGGGCTTTTCGGCCCGTGCGGCAACAGCGGTTGCCAGTACGGTGGTTTCACCGATTGACAGCATGATGGCGCCATCTGCCTGGCGGGCCACACGGCCGGTTTCCATGCGAAGCGTTTGACCGCCCCATTGGATTTCTTCAACGTCAATGTTGAACATGTAATGTATTTCCTCTTTATCCTTCGCCGCCACTTGAAGTTCACCAACGTTTGGACGGCATTCCCTTTGGACCAGCGGACAACAGCCCTATTGCTGTCATCAGATACGGGAACGCGGACGAAAATTCGGTGATCCGCCCGCTCGAGTAAAAAAGGCGCGACCGTACGGACGCGCCTGATAGTTGTATTAACGGCGGATTTCCAAACGCTTGATCAGCGCCTGATAACGGCCTTCGTCCTTGCTTTTGAGATAATCCAGCAGCGAACGGCGGTTGGCCACCATGCGCAGCAGACCGCGGCGTGAATGGTTGTCTTTCTTGTTGGTCTTGAAATGCTCGGTCAAATAGGTGATCCGCTCGGTGAGGAGGGCTACCTGTACTTCTGGCGAACCAGAGTCATTTGGCGTTGTTGCAAATTCTTTAATCAGCGCAGCTTTGCGCTCCACAGTCATCGTCATTTTAGTCTCCGTGCATCACTAAATTAAACAGTCTGATGGGTTTGAGCACGCCGTTTTCAATTTTGAACAAGCCCAAGGGCTTCTCCAAATGCGTGACCAAAACCGCCTCCGTCTCAGGTGACAAAACCCCCAAGTTTTGAATGGGGACTCTTTGACCTTGTTTGAGTCGCGCGGCTTCCGGGTCCATCACGGCCAGTGCAGGGATGCCGTCCAGCACGGTCTCAATGGGGCGAAGGACGCCGCTGAGGCTGTTTTCGCTGGGCTGCATATGGCTGAGTTCTTCCAACTTTTCCAGTGAAATCGCGTCTTTTTCGGAAAAAGGCCCGACGGCCAGACGCCGCAGCAACGTGACGTGACCCCGGCACCCCAAGGCCCGCCCCATATCCCGCGCAATCGAACGCACATAAGTGCCTTTACCGCACTGAACAATAAACGTCGTTTCACCAGCCGGATCATGATTTTCTATATGTAGCGACTCGATATTAACGGTTCTTGCCGCCAGATCGACCACCACTCCAGATCGTGCCAAGTCATAGGCGCGTTCGCCAGAAACCTTTATAGCAGAATAACTTGGCGGTTTTTGCTGCACTGCACCAATGAACTGGGGAATGACAGCCTCGATGTCATGTTGCAGTGCAGCAATACCGGTCGCTGGTCCTGCCTCGCCTTCCAAATCATCCGTGGTTGTTTCGTGTCCCCACTTCACACGGAAGCGATAGGTCTTCTTGCCATCCATGGCCCAATTGACGGTTTTGGTCGCCTCGCCAAAGGCCAAAGGCAAAACGCCCGACGCCAGGGGATCAAGCGTGCCACCATGGCCGCACTTGTCAGCATTCAAAAGCCAGCGCACCTTGCCCAGAGCCTGTGTCGAGGAGATACCAAGCGGCTTATCAAGAACGATCCAGCCGTGGAGTTGATTGCGGGGCTTTTTCACTGGAAGTGTTTCGGCTTGTCCTGCCGCTGATCAAATACCGCAATAATTTCAACCCGGTCGCCAATCACTCGATAAGGCAATACATAGGCTGTTCCTGGCACTTGCAACAATCTGCAGGTCCTTAGTCTATTGGGTTTGCCGAGATTGGGATAGTGCGCCAAATTTCCGGCGGATTTGTAGATTTTGGTCAAAAGCTTCACAGCCACTTTTGGATTGCGAAAGTAATAGTAGTCATGAATGTCGCCTAAATTCGCGTTTGCGAAAGGCGACCAGATAATTCTCATGCAGAAAGCTTCTTCTTGGGTTCGAAAATGTCTGGCTCAGGCGGCGGCAGTGGGTTTTCAGTGCCCAATGACTCAACCCACTTCTCTACAGCTTCTTGAGAAACCCACTCTTCTGTATCATCTGCTGCTTTGACAGCTTTGGCAATGCGCTCTTCCAACCAAGCTTCGCGTTCCACCAAGGCTTCTATGGCCTCAGTAATCAAAAACGCTTTCGAGCGTTGCGTTGAAACCGCTAGCGCCTCGAGTTTTTCATTGAGTTCAAGGTCCACTCGGGCAGAAATCATGGTTTTTGTCATTGCAACACCTGTTTTCATCTGCAGCATATGTAATACATTGTCAGCACCCCGTCAATCCGCCGAGTCTTCTTTCTCCAAGTCCTGCGCCACGGCTGGCGTCTTCAGCAGCGCATCGATCTTGCTGGCATAATCCAATGCAGTATCGGTTCGAAACCGTAGTAATGGCATATATTTCATGGCTACTTTAGGAGCGATCAGCCCGCGCATATATTTCTGATTCCGCGTGCAGGCAAACAGCAGCTTCTTCTCCTGCCCCGCAATCAAAGGCCGTACGTAAGCTGTGGCAATTTTAAGGTCGGGCGACATTTGCACCTCGACCACGCTGCACTTGATCTTCTCAAGCTCAGGGTCACCAGTCTCACCCCGTGCAAAAACCGCCGCCAAAGCATGGCGGATCAATTCTCCAGCGCGGAGCATACGTTGCGAGGGTTCAGAGGCTTTGCTCATGCTTTAGCCTTTTGTGTAACGAACGAGCCGCTCTTCAAGCGTACCCGTATGCAGTTCAAACAGATGATTGTCATAATCATGGAAATAGAGCGATTGCCCCTCGCCGTCTACCCTTGGTCTCGGCGGACGGATGTCGAGGTCCAATTTTATCGCAGCAATCCGTGCGGTGGCCAGCTGCTCGTCGGTAACTTTGAACGCCACGTGGTTATAAGTCCGCGTCGGCAAGGGGTCACCTTCCATAATGGCAATCCAAATTCCACCGGCCACAAAGAATTTTTCCCGCGCGGTTGAGAAAGTGGCGTGGCCCGATGAATAAACCTCCTCGCCACCCAAAACTTGGGTGATGATAGCGCTCATCTTGTCGAGATCACGGACAATGAAAGTGAGATGGGACAGGCCTTGGATCATGACATTCACACAAAGAAAGTCCCCTCCCCCTTGTGGGGAGGGTTAGGGTGGGGGTCGCTCGGACCTTTAAAATTGAAAAGAATATTTACTCCATTTCGAAGACCAGAGCGACCCCCTCCCCGACCCTCCCCACAAGGGGGAGGGAGAAAATTAGACTGAACGACATGGTTCGTGATAGCATCAAGTATGGCTGCAAATGAGGGTGTATCGCTCAATATGCTGGTGACGACGATTTTGGCGGATGGGTTGGCGCGGCGGGTTTAGAGTCGGGTTATAAACTTCCGCTGCCGAACACTCACTCCGTAAAACGCGAGTGACAATAATATCAAAAAAACAGTTGCACGACATCATGAGCAAAGGAGCGGCAACCTTCGATATATGCGAATTTGCGCATTTCATTGTCGTCTATAAACATCAATATCACTGCAAAAACCGCAAGTGCTATGGCAATCGCTTTGCTTGTTCTTGTGAGCCCAAAATGATTGAATGCTAAAAGAACAAACATAGCAAATGTTGCAACATACAAAAACGGCCCTTGCAGCCAAGCTAGCAATGGATCTTCGCCTGGCACCCAATTTTCAGCAACTTTATCGCAGACCTCGGCAGAGGTCGGAACGCTACTCAAAAAAAGCAATAGGGCAGCAAATAAAATGCTGCCCCAGCTAATTCTCGTAACTTCGACCCGCACCATCACGCCAACTTGCGTTCCACCTTCTCAACCCGGAAGCATTCGATCACGTCACCAGCGCGCATGTCTTCGTATTTCTCGAAGGCCATGCCGCATTCTTGGCCGGACTGCACTTCTTTGACTTCGTCCTTGAAGCGCTTCAGTGTGCTCAAGCTGCCTTCGTGGATCACCACGTTGTCGCGGATGAGGCGTACCTTGTTGCCGCGTTGAACGCTGCCTTCGGTGACCATGCAGCCTGCAACCTTGCCGACCTTCGTAATATTAAACACTTCCAAAATCTTGGCGTTGCCCATGAAGGTTTCGCGCATTTCGGGGGCGAGTTTGCCGCTCATCGCCGCCTTGATGTCATCGACCAGATCATAGATGATGTTGTAATAGCGGATTTCAATGCCTAAGCGTTGGGCCGCATCACGCGCTTGCGAATTGGCACGGACGTTGAAGCCCAAGACCACGGCACCAGACGCAGACGCCAATGAGATGTCGCTTTCGGAAATACCACCCACGGCATAATGCACAACGCGCGAACGAATTTCTTCGTTGCCGATTTTGTCGAGCGCTTGCACGATGGCTTCGGCGGACCCTTGCACGTCAGCTTTGACGAGGATCGGGAATTCCTTGCGTCCCGATTGGTTGATCTGCGTCATCATTTGTTCAAGTGAAGCACGGGCCACACCCGTGCCACGCTTTTCACGGCGCTGACGTTCACGGTAATCCGTAATTTCACGTGCCCGTGCTTCATTCGGCACCACGTCAAAACGGTCACCCGCTTCTGGCGCTGAGTTCAACCCCAACACTTCGACAGGAACCGATGGGCCAGCAGTTTTCAGCTGTTCACCTTTTTCGTTGACCAAAGCGCGCACACGGCCCCAAGCGGAACCGGCCACAAAAATATCGCCGTGCTTCAGTGTGCCGCGCTGTACGAGAACCGTTGCCACTGGGCCACGACCCTTGTCGAGCTGGGCTTCAATCACCAAACCACCGGCCTCGCGATCAGGATTTGCCTTGAGGTCGAGAACTTCGGCCTGCAGCAAAATGGTGTCGAGCAACTTGTCGAGGTTGGTACCCTTGAGTGCTGATACTTCAACGTCCAAGATATCACCGCCCATGGTTTCCACCACGAGGTCATGTTGCAGCAAATCAGTGCGCACACGTGTGGGGTTCACATTCGGCTTGTCCATCTTGTTGATGGCGATGATGATCGGAACACCAGCGGCTTTCGCATGGTTGATCGATTCAATGGTTTGCGGCATCACGCCATCGTCAGCTGCCACCACAAGAATAGCAATGTCGGTGGCTTTTGCACCACGTGCCCGCATTGAGGTAAAGGCTTCATGGCCCGGTGTGTCGATAAAGGTGATCAGACCACGATCAGTCTTCACTTGGTAAGCGCCGATGTGCTGGGTAATGCCACCTGCTTCACCAGACACAACGTTGGTTTTGCGCAGCGCATCCAACAACGATGTCTTACCATGGTCAACGTGGCCCATGATGGTGACCACAGGTGGACGAGGCAGCATCAGTTCCGGTGCATCGGATGCGTCATCAAGACCTTCAACCACGTCTGATTCAGAAACGCGCTTGACCTTATGGCCCATTTCCTCAGCGATGAGCTGTGCGGTATCCGCATCAATCACATCATTGATGGTGTGCATCTGGCCCTGCTTCATCAGGAAGCGGATAATATCAACTGCGCGTTCCGCCATGCGGTTCGACAGGTCTTGAATGGAAATGGATTCCGGAATCACGATTTCGCGTGAGGTTTTTTCCGTCGGCATTTGGAAGCCGTGGGCTTGCTTCTTCAAGCGTTCAGTACGACGACGAAAAGCAGCGACGGAATGTCCGCGCACATTGCCTTCTTCATCCAAAGCATTGCCTACGGTAACACGACCACGGCCTTCGCGCTTTTCAATGTCAGCTTTCGTGCGCGATGGCACGACGGCTTTAATGATGCGTGTGGGTGTGCCGGGGCGCGATAGGCCAGGGCGTGGGCCACCACCTGCACCACCGCCTCTGCTGCGGGGCGATTCTTCTTCATCACCCGTATCGCGGGCAACGGGTTTTGGATCGAGTTTCTTGGCAGCGACTTCCGCCTTCTTGCGGCCTTCGTCTTCCTGACGATGACGCAAATCATCTTCGGCCTTGCGCTTGGCAGCAGCTGCGCGCTCAATGGTGTCGCGCTCATCTTGAGCCTTGCGGCGCACGAGTTCTTCTTCCTGGCGTTTGCGCTCTTCGGCTTCACGCACGCGTGAACCCGTAAGGGCGCGTTCACGCGCCTCGCGTTCATCAGCCGTCAGTGTACGGAGCACCACGCCGGAACGTGATGCCGTTGCCGGTGCTGGCCGTTGCACCGTGGATGGCGAAGGGGCCGTCATGGGCGGTTGGCCCGCCACGCGCGGTTGCGCTTGGAATGCGGCCTTGGTTTCAACTGCGGGGGCCGCAGGTTTGGCTGGCGCACCAAAGGTTTTACGCTTGGTTTCAACCACAACCGTCTTGGTGCGGCCATGGGAAAAGCTTTGCTTGACGCGTGACTGTTCAACCGTTGCTGGCCGCTTGAGGGTCAGAGTGCCACCGGGTTTCTTGCCGTCATTATCCGTCGTATCGTTCATATTTTCTACTTCTGACCCTTCAGGCACTAACGCCTACATCTTCAAAACTTGCCATTCTTTCGAGCTGCACAACCAGCCTTTCAGCCAGTCCGCCCGCTAATACGGCTGCATGTATCACATTTGGTCGCCCAAATGCCAAATCCATTTCATCTGGTAAAAAAGAATTACTGATGACGGTTTGAGGCCCTTTCAGGCGGTCCAATTTGGACACACCATCAGCACCCGAACCTTGCGCATGCAGCAAAACCCTGACCGGACCTTTCCGCATCGCCTCTTCAACCTTGGTAAAACCCTGCACCGCAACCCCGGCTTTACGCCCCAGCGCCACATGCGACACCGCTTGCTTCCGCAACAAGCCGCTCACCAAGGCCACAAGACCTTCCGGCACGATGCAGGCTTCCTCAAAACCACGGGCAAAGGCCTGTTTTTTGACAGCCTCGCCTAAGGTTTTTGCTGAACATGTCACCCAAACACCACGCCCCGGCAGCTTGGCACCCAAATCCGGCACAACTGTGCCGTCGGGAGCACGGGCAAAGCGGATCAGCGTATCATCCGTGCCCTCATTACGGGTCACGATGCACATACGCTGGCGCGATTTGGCCTTATCGCGGAGAGTTTCTCCGCTTGGGGTCTCGATGGCAGGTTCTATGTTCAGGCGTCGGCCTCCGCTGCTGGCTCTTCTTCCACAACAGGTGCTTCAATCCAGCCAAGCTGAACACGCGCCGCCATAATCATGGCTTCGGCATCAGCCGCCGTCAGATCAAGTCCGGCAAAAGCGCCCTTGTGTTTGATGGTTTCGCCGTTCTTGCGCTCATTCCAACCCGTCAGGTCGTCCGTTGCCAAGTCAGCAAAGTCTTCCAGCGACTTGCATCCGGTTTCGCCTAAGGCCACCAACATTTGCCCGGTCATGCCAGCAAAACCAGCAAGATCATCGGTAACACCCAATTCGAGGCGCTTGGTTTCCAATTCTGAAGCCTGCTTTTCAAGGAAGTTGCGGGCACGGGTTTGCAGCTCTTCGGCGGTGGCTTCATCCAAGCCATCAATCGAGGCAATTTCAGACGCATCAACCGAAGCCAATTCTTCAACAGCGCTAAAGCCTTCCGACGCCAGTAATTGTGCCAGGGTTTCGTCCACATCAAGTGCGTTCACAAAAGTGGCGGTGCGGGTTGCGAATTCTTTCTGGCGACGCTCGGACTCTTCTGCTTCCGTCATAATGTCGATGTCCCAGCCTGTGAGCTGCGAAGCAAGCCTGACGTTTTGGCCGCGACGACCAATAGCGAGTGACAATTGCTCATCCGGCACTACAACTTCGATGCGCTCCACATCTTCATCAAGCACAACCTTGGCCACTTCTGCAGGGGCCAATGCGTTCACCACAAACGTCGCCACATCGGCTGACCATTGAATGATGTCGATCTTTTCGCCTTGCAACTCGTTGACCACGGCCTGCACGCGGCTCCCTCGCATACCCACGCAAGCGCCGACGGGATCAATCGAACTGTCTTTTGAACGCACACCAATTTTGGCGCGTGAGCCGGGGTCACGGGCGACTGACACAACTTCAACCACGCCATCATAAATTTCAGGCACTTCCTGGCCAAACAATTTGGCCATGAATTGCGGATGGGTACGCGATAAGAAAATTTGTGGACCGCGTTGTTCGCGGCGCACGTCATAGACATAAGCGCGGATGCGGTCGCCGGGGCGGAAGGTTTCGCGGGGCAGGGCTTCGTCACGCCGCACAATGCCTTCGCCGCGGCCAAGGTCAACGATGACGTTGCCATATTCAGCCCGCTTGACAGTGCCGTTGACGATTTCGCCAATACGATCCTTGAACTCGTCATACATCCGGTCGCGTTCAGCATCGCGCACCTTTTGCACGATGACTTGCTTGGCTGATTGCGCGGCAATGCGGCCAAATTCAATGGGTGGCAGCGGTTCGGCGATGTAGTCACCAACTTGTGCAGCCGGGTTTTTCTTTGAGGCTTCTTTCAAGGTAATTTGCGTTGCATCATTGTCGATCACGTCTACAACCATGAGCAAACGATTGAGGCGGGTTTCGCCGGTGCGCGGATCAATCTCGGCGCGAATTTCGTTTTCAACACCGTAACGGGCTTTGGCAGCGCGGGTGATGGCGTCTTCCATCGCTTCCAAGACCACGGCCTTGTCGATGGATTTTTCACGCGCCACAGCGTCTGCAATTTGCAGCAGTTCAAGCCTATTGGCACTTACAGCAGTATTAGCCATTGTCGGTTTCCTCTTTGGCCTCAGTTATTTGGTTTTCGTCAATCTCAGCGCCGTCGCCATAGCCAGTTGCCGGCAATTTGGCGCGGGCCGCATCAATCAATTCATCGGTCAACACCAATACGGCGTCTTGAATGTCTTTGAACGGCAATCCAATCAACAGCTTCTCTTTGCCATTTTCAGGATTGTCGATGTAAATCCGCACTTCACCTTCGGCATAGCCTTCAAGAACACCTTTGAAGCGTTTGCGGCCCGCAATTGGCAACGTCATTTCTATTTTGACTTCGTGGCCGTCCCAATTTTCGAAATCATCGGGGCGCACCAAGGGGCGGTCAATTCCGGGGGACGACACTTCGAGCTGGTAACGGGCCGAAATAACATCAGCCACATCCAGCATCGGCGAGAAGGCCTTGGAGAATGTCTCGCAATCATCAATGGTGAAGGTGCCATCAGGGCGTTCGGCCATAATTTGAAGGGTCGAACCGAACATGCGGACGCGCACGAGTCTAAAGCCCATGCTTTCCAGCACCGGCTCAGCCAACACCGCCACCCGCAAAGCAGGTCCGGTTTCACGTGTCAGACGTTGTTCCGTCATCAGGGTCCATCCGAATACAAAAAAAGCGGGCCCCTTTCGGGACCCACTCTCATTTTCCGATCTCTCGGCTATGTGAGTGAATTCTTGGAACTGCATATAGTCTTTTTGGGCCGGAGAGACAAGCCCCCCTTAAATCCGCCGAAAATCAGCCGCGCTCTGGAACATGTCGCTGCGCTACGCTCCGCCAAAGAGGAAGCACAAACATCAACAGAAACGGCGCATTCATCACCACATTAAACGGCGCACCCGCAATGATTGACGCCACGCAGTCCACCAGAAACCAAGACCACATACTGGTGAGCAAGATTTGACGGGCAAGGGCGGGTTCGCGGGCAAAGAGTTTGGTGACCACCAACCATTGCAACACGCCAAAGCCCACCAACACAGCACCTAGTATGGCGCTGAGAATGCGTGACTCCGGTCCGCTCAAGTTTTGCTGCCCATCGAAGGGCAGAAACATCAAATCCACCAGCCACCGCGATGGCAAATTCAGCGGGGGCCATGCCGCCATAGCCGTGAGAAGCCCAAAGCCAACGACAACCGCTGACGCCAGTTTCAATTGGGTGATGGTATTTTCTAAAGCCATGTGTGGCACTCCTTCATGTCAAACCTGAGAAGGAAAATGCGGCGATTACGATTCTAAAACAATTACTTCCAAGGTAAGTTTCACCTGCGCGTGTTTAGGTCTATGACCTATATTCTGAACGACATGATGTGACAGGTGAACATGATCCAGACCATTTCAAACCAATTTCCAAAACTCTTAAAGCATTGGCGCAACACAAGGCGCATGAGCCAGTTGAACCTTGGGCTTGCAGCCAATGTGTCGGCGCGTCACGTTTCATTTCTGGAGACCGGAAGATCAACCCCCAGCCGCAGCATGGTGCTTCAATTATGCAAGACACTTGATGTGCCGCTGCCTGCGCAAAACACGTTGTTGCATGCCGCTGGTTTTGCAGAAGTTTACCGCAATCGACAATGGAACGATCAGGAATTGGCCCAAGCAAGACTTGCCGTTGATTGGACGCTACAACGCCACGAGCCCTTCCCCGCGATGGCGCTCGATAAGCACTGGACCATCATCAAAGCCAATCGAGCCGCAACACTGTTGTTGAACGCAGTAGGAATTGCTGAGGGTGAAAACCTATTGCGGGCTATGCAACAGTCAGAACGTTTGAAAGCCGCCATCAGCAATTGGCAAGACGTGTTACAGCATATGATTAGCAGGCTGCGCACCGAAAGTGCAAAGCTGGGGTCTGACTCCGTATTGAGTTTAGCGGCTGACAACTTGGCTTTGCAGCTCACGCAAAAATCAGATTTTCATGCGGGAAGCGTCGTGCTGGCCACCCGCTATGTACTCAACGGACTGGAGCTTTCGCTGTTTTCCATGCTGGCGCAATTCAGCAACGCCGAAGACATTGCTTTGGCGGATCTGCGGGTTGAATTGATGTATCCGGCGGACGAGCCAACGCGGCAAATGTTGTTCACGATACAAGAAAAATCAGGTGGCTGATCTGAACAACTCTGGTCTTACTCTAACCGCCAAAAGAGTTGCCTCATTCTTCTCCCTCCCCACAAGTGGGCTATCAGATTCACACATCTTTTGGTGCGATCAGAACTTCGAAAAATAGGCTTCCTAAAATCTATCTAACTTGTTGTTTTAATGTATTTACTCCGTCATCCCGGCGAAGGCCGGGACGAGGCTAACTACGCTTGAAGTATCCCGA
>JAYUQS010000032.1:0-2165 GCA_043756645.1 Hyphomicrobiales bacterium
TGTCGTGGGCTTCTTCATCGCGTTTATTGGCAGCTTTTATTTCTCGTCAGACATTCTTGGAATTCTGATCAAGCCCTTCAAATGGGGCACAGGTGCTGATGTCAGTTTGATCTCCATCAAACTTTTGGGCGTGTTTTTGGTGAAACTCAAAATCGCTATGTTCGGCGGCATGTTCATCGCATTCCCGCTGATTGCCACGCAGCTTTATAAGTTCATGGCACCGGGCCTTTATAAACATGAGCGGCAAGCCTTAGGGCCTTATCTTGTCGCCACACCAGTGTTTTTCATTATGGGTGCAGCGCTGGTTTATTTCTTCCTGTTGCCGGTCGCCATTGGGTTTTTCTATAATCTGGCCGCTGGCACGGGAACTGACGGGCAGGCTGGTATTACCTTGATGCCTGATGTTGAAGCCTACCTCGACTTCGTCATGATGTTGATTTTGGCGTTTGGCCTCACTTTCCAATTGCCGGTGGTTTTAACATTGCTTGGCCAAATCGGCGTGGTGACGGCAGACCAACTCCGCAAAGGCCGCCGTTTTGCGATTGTTGGGGTTTGCGCTGTTGCAGCGCTGATTACGCCACCGGATCCAATTTCGATGTTGGCCATGGCTGTGCCTTTGGGCCTGCTTTATGAGCTTGCGGTGTTTGCCGTTTCCATCATCGAAAAACGCCGCAATGCCGTGAAAGCCAAGGCCGCTGCCAAACAAGCGGCTGAAGAAGCTGCCGAAGCTGCCAAAGAGCAAGCACAACTGCCAAGCCCATAAATCGCATTTGCCGCCTTTGTCCGTTGTGTTACATGCCAAGCATAAAACATAGGACCTTCAACATGCACGATATCAAAGCGATCCGCGATAATCCTCAAGCTTTTGACGCTGGCCTTGCCCGTCGGGGTTTAGCTGCGCTGTCGCCAGCTTTGGTGGACATCGACCAACAAAAGCGCGACGTACAAAACAAGCTGCAAGACATGTTAAGCCGTCGCAATGCCTTGTCCAAAGACGTTGGCGACGCCATGAAAAAGGGCGATAAAGACACTGCCGCAGCCATCAAATCCGAAGTGGCAAGCCTGAAAGACGCGCTGGCAGCTCATGAAGACCTAGAGCGTCAACTGACTGCAAAGCTGAATGATGCTCTCTCCGCAATCCCAAATATCCCGCTGGACGAAGTGCCCGAAGGTGCGGATGAGCATGGCAATATCGAAGTACGCCGTTGGGGCAACCCGCCCGGTTACAACTTCGAACCGCGCCAGCATTTTGATGTGGGCGAAACCCTGAAGATGATGGACTTCGAAAGCGCTGCAAAAATGTCCGGTGCCCGATTCGTCGTCACCAAGGGACCGCTCGCCAAACTTGAACGCGCCCTCGCCCAATACATGCTCGACACCCAAACCGACGTGAACGGCTACACCGAACACAACGTGCCCCTGATGGTCAATGACGCGGCCATGTATGGCACTGACAAATTGCCCAAATTTGCCGATGACCTGTTTCGTACCACCGATGGCCGCTGGCTCATCCCCACGGCGGAAGTTTCTCTTACCAATCTGGTGCGCGAATCCATCCTCGAAGAATCCCAACTTCCTCTGCGTCTCACCGCTTGTACGCCATGCTTTCGGGCTGAAGCAGGTTCTGCAGGCCGTGATACACGTGGCATGATCCGTCAGCATCAGTTCACCAAGGTAGAACTGGTTTCGATCACCACACCCGAACAATCCCGCGAAGAGCTGGAGCGCATGACGGCATCGGCCGAAAGCATTCTGCAGGGCCTGGGGTTGCACTACCGTGTGATGCGCCTCTGTGCCGGTGATATGGGTTTTGGATCCCGCATGACTTATGACTTAGAAGTCTGGTTGCCCGGTCAAAACGCTTTCCGCGAAATTTCGTCCTGCTCCGTTTGTGGAGACTTCCAAGCCCGCCGCATGGATGCGCGATACAAGCCTGCTGAAGGTAAGGGCACGCGTTTTGTGCACACACTCAATGGCTCAGGCCTCGCTGTAGGTCGCACTTTAGTGGCTATTCTGGAAAACTATCAAAATGCCGATGGCAGCGTCACAATCCCCGACGTTTTACGCGGCTACATGGGCGGCTTGGCCCGCATCGAGGTGAAGTAATGCGCATTCTTGTCACCAATGACGACGGCATCCACGGCCCCGGCCTGGTGACCATGGAA
>JAYUQS010000033.1:0-2159 GCA_043756645.1 Hyphomicrobiales bacterium
CTTGGTTACAATGGTTCGAAGGCCGCGATGGAACTCATTCAACAGGCTGATGTGGTGTTGGCGCTGGGCACGCGACTCAATCCGTTTTCGACGCTGCCGGGTTATGGCCTCGACTATTGGCCTAAGACCGCAAAAATCATTCAGGTGGATATCAACCCCAATCGCATCGGCCTGACCAAGAAGGTGGCTGTGGGCATTGTCGGTGATGCAAAGAAAGTTGCGGAAGGTATTCTGGCCAAGCTTGCGCCATCGGCTGGTGATGCGGGTCGTGTTGCGCGTAAAGATTTGATAGCCACAACCAATTCACGCTGGGCGCAGCAGCTCTCATCAATGGATCACGAGAATGATGATCCCGGCACGACGTGGAATGAACGGGCGCGCGCTGCAAAACCAAAATGGATGAGCCCCCGCATGGCGTGGCGTGCCATTCAAGCAGCGCTTCCCCGCAACGCCATCATCTCCTCCGACATCGGCAACAATTGCGCCATCGGCAATGCTTATCCGACATTTGATGAGGGCCGGAAATATCTGGCGCCCGGCTTGTTCGGGCCATGTGGTTATGGGCTTCCTTCGGTGGTCGGTGCTAAAATCGCCTGCCCGAATGTGCCGGTTGTCGGTTTTTCCGGCGACGGTGCCTTTGGTATTGCCGTCACTGAGTTGACGGCGATTGGCCGCAAGGAATGGCCCGCTGTGACCATGGTCGTGTTCCGCAATTACCAATGGGGTGCTGAAAAGCGTAATTCCACATTGTGGTATGACGATAATTTCATCGGCACCGAATTGGATGAACAAGTGTCTTACGCCGGCATCGCCACGGCTTGCGGTCTGCAGGGCGTTGTGGCGCGGACGATGGATGAGCTGCGTGACGCATTGGCCAAAGCCGTTGACGATCAGATGAAGCACGGCAAGACAACACTGATCGAAGCGATGATCAATCAGGAACTGGGCGAACCGTTCAGGCGCGATGCGATGAAGAAACCAGTTGAAGTGGCCGGGATTTCGAAGGCGGATATGCGGAGCCAAGTGGGGGTCTGAAACTTTCTGACATAATCCATCTGTGAACAGATGAAGTTTGTGGCGGTGGCTGGTATGAGCGGTCGCATCAGTCTTTTTGAGCGGAGCACCTCACATGCAATTTTCTTTAAACCACATGGTGGCCCCCAAGCTTGGGTATAATGCTTTCTTCGATCTGGCTTTGCGCTTGGGTGTTTCGGCGGTGGAAATTCGCAATGATATTCCAACGGCTCTGATGGGCAATAAAAATGCGAAGTTGATTGCGGCACTCGCCAAGGACAAGGGCATTACCATAATCAACGTCAATGCGCTGCAGCGCTGGAACCAGTGGTCGAAGGCCAAGTCTGATGAAGCCAAGAAGTTGGCGGAGTATACGGCCCTCACGGGTGCAAAAAATCTCATTCTGGTTCCAACCAACGACAAGAAATTCCGTCCGTCTACGGATGAACGTTTGGATGGTGTGCGTGTAGCGCTCGATGGTTTGAAATCCATTCTGGAAGACCATGGCCTTGTGGGTTGTGTTGAACCGCTGGGCTTTGAGGAATGCTCGCTGCGTTTGAAAGCTGAAGCCTTGGCCGCCATTGATGCCGTGGGTGGCGCCAAACGCTTTAAAGTCACACATGACACCTTCCACCATTTTGTTGCAGGTGAAAAAGAGTTCTTCGGCACCCGCACCGGTCTCATTCACGTCTCCGGCGTCACCGACAAAAAACACACGGCCTCCACCATGCGCGACCCGCAACGCGTGCTGGTGGATGCAACTGACATGATCGACAACAAAGGCCAGGTGAAGAAGCTGATGGCGCAGGGATATAAAGGCTATGTGTCGTTCGAGCCCTTCTCAAAAGCCGTTCACAACTCAAAACAAATCGCCCGCGATTTGGCACGCAGCATGGACTATTTGGAGGCGTGATTCACGCGCCGTGGCACTTTTTATATTTCTTGCCCGAGCCGCAAAGACACAGTTCATTCCGGCCCACCTTCTGAAATTCCAATCCCTGATCAACTGAGAGCTCTTCCCCATTTGGGATTTTTCCGGTGGTGATGAGATCATAGAGGTTTTTTACCAGCTGCGGAATGAGACGAGGTGCAGACTTTGTGATCTCTGCCCGGTCTTCTTCCGGAACAAGCGGGCCATCCATGGC
>JAYUQS010000034.1:0-5552 GCA_043756645.1 Hyphomicrobiales bacterium
GATCGAGAAACGGAACCATTCCTTGGTATCTGTTTCCTGCTTCAGAATTGGATAAGCCGCTTCCAAACGCAAAGGACCAAACGGTGACTGCCAAATGACGCCCGCACCGACTGAAGCGCGAAGGCCCATGGAGTCGAAGACGTCGCAATTCTTGGTTCCAGTTTTGCCAACTGGACCACAATCGCCAACACCATCCAAGATTGACTTTTGGTCGGTGCCAAACACCGTACCGAAATCCGAGAACACAGCGCCTTCAAGACCCCAAGCCTCAGGCAAGCCAAGCGGGAAGGCGGCTTCCAGTGTACCAATCGCATAAGTCTGCGCACCAATCGAATCCATTTGGTCATCATTGCCAATTTGCTTTGGCCCGATGCCGGACTTGGCAAAACCACGGAAACTGTCAGCCCCCTTGAAGAAGCGATCTTGCAGCGGAATATCACCTCCGCCGAATGACTGTTGATGACCGGCATTGGCTTCGAATTTCACCACAACTTTTTCATCCAGCAACGGCATGAAATACCAGGCGCGCGCTTCGACCGCACCATATTGCGTGGTGCCGCCGAGACCTGCGATTTCCGTCTCGATTTGCGCACGCAAACCGGAAGTCGGCTTCAATGGATTGTCGAGATCATCATATGTATACGTGGCCGAAACCGCAGATTTCCAGTCCTTGCCTTCCTGCGAAATAATAGCAGGTGAAGCCGTCAGAGGATCCACTCCCGTGGTTTTGCGGTAAGCCAGCAGATACTTGAAATTCACCGAGGAGAACTCATCCAAACGGAAGCCCGTGCGCAAGGCACCGCCAATTTGCTCACTGCTGTAAGACGACGCATCTTTGTTGTCACTGCGCGTTGCGAACAAATCGAAACCAGCGGAAATCGGCATGCCCATGAAATAGGGTTCAGTAAAGCTGAAATCAATCTGTTGCTTCTTAAAGCTGAGCGAAGTGTTCAGCTTCGTGTCCCAACCACGACCGAACAAGTTGCGTTCTTGCAAACCAACACTACCAACAACTGTTTCAACACTAGAGTAACCAACGGAGAATGTAAACGAGCCGGTACTCTTTTCAGCCACTTCAACAATCAAAACAACTTTATCAGGAGCCGAACCTTCTTCTTCGCGGAAATCAACTTTTTCAAAGTAGTCCAAACCGGTCAAACGGCGGCGGGCACGTTCAATCAACGTACGATTAAAAGCATCGCCCTCGAACAGGCGAAGTTCGCGGCGGATGACTTCATCCAATGTGCGCGTGTTTCCAACAATATCAATCCGCTCCACGTAAGTGCGTGGACCTTCAGTGATTTCATAGGTCAAATTCATTGTAGCGGCACCGGCATTGCGGTCCACCTTCGGCTCCACCTTGGCAAATACAAAACCTTGGTTTGAGGCTTCGAGCGTCAACCGCTCAACGGATTTATCTACCTTGGCAGCATTGTATGTGTCACCAACGCCAGTCTTAACCTGGCGGCGCAAGGCATCGGGCTCGAGGTTTGAATCTCCAACATTAATGGCCACATCAGCAATGGAATAACGCGGACCTTCACTCACAACAAAGTCGATGATGAATTCGTCGCCAGCGCCCGTCAATCGTGCATCGGCCGAGATCACTTCAACATCGGCAAAACCGTTTTGCAAATAGTGTCGGCGCAACAATTCCTTATCGAATTCCAACCGATCAGAATCATAAGTTGTGTTGCGCAGGAAAAAGAAAAACTTGCTGTGCACTTTCGTGGCCACAACATCGCGCAAATCACCGTCGTCAAACACATTGTTGCCCGAGAAATTAATCTCGGCCACTTGCGTTTTGCCGCCTTCATTGATTTCAAACACCAGATTGATACGATTTTCAGGCAGCCGGATCAATTTTGGCGCAACGCGAACGTTGTAAAAACCCTGTTTTTGATACAATGAAAGAATACGCTTTGTATCTGCTGAAACCCGCGCCTTGGTATAGATAATACGTTCGCGCACCTCAACTTCTTTGAGCAGCGTGTCATCATCGATGTCATCGTTGCCTTCGAAATTCACAACATTGATCAGCGGGTTTTCAGAAACTGTAATGACCAGCGCGTTGCCCCGACGATCTACCGATACATCGCGGAACAAACCGGTTTGAAAAAGTGTCTTGATCGAAGCGTCAATGCCTTCATCGCTAAAAGCATCACCAACACCCAATTGCATGTAAGATAAAATCGTCTCGTTTTCGACACGCTGATTGCCGTTAATGACAATGTTTTGCACCGTCGCGGCATGCGCCTGGCTCAAAAACACTGAAGGCAAAACAAATTGACCGCCAGCCAACACGGCAAACGCCACCAACACACGAATAAAAATCAATCGCAAACGCATTAAATCGCCAATCTCAAAGTCAATTGTTGCCGTCCCCTGGCATCAAATCAGGCCTATCTCGTCTTTTTACCCAGTTTACCTCTATATGCAAATGAAACATCTAGGCTTTTTCGTGATTGACTTAACTTCCAAGTAACACATTCATAACCCTGCCTGTGTCGTTGAAAAGTCCCAACAACATCAGCATTATCACACACGAAAACCCGATGCGGTATCCCCATTCCTGCGCCACCGGACCCAATGGCCGACCTATAACACCTTCAATTGCATAGAAAACCAGATGACCACCATCCAACATTGGGATTGGGAAAAGGTTAATGATACCGATGGAAATACTGAGAATTGCAATAAAATACACAAAAAATAACGGTCCGCCAGACGCCGCGTCGCCGGCATGTTTGCCAATCATGATCATACCGCCAACTTGCTTTGTGCTTTGTTCACCAGTGAATAACTTACCGATAAATTTGCCGGTCAGGCTGATGGTGGCCCAAGTACGTTCAACACCTTTAGCAAAGGCCTGAACAGGTGGCAGCGGTTCGTACAATGGCTCATCAGATGCACGAGTGTGACTGACGCCCAAGAGGCCAATTTTCGCGACCCCACCGAACCCGTCTGGCATCTCCTGCACCTTGGGGGTGGCAGTCAGTGTTAAAACCTGTTCACCTCGCTTAAGTTCAATCGTCAACAGTTCACCAGGACGCAAAAATACTGCCTCCGAAACATCCTCAAACGATCTCACGCTACTTCCGTCAATGCGCTGAAACTCGTCACCAGCTTTGATGCCAGCGGCTTCTGCCGGCGATGCGACAGCAACAACACTCACAATCGGACGGGTATAGGGGTAACCGATGACCATCGACCCCATCGTAAAAAGAAAAATAGCCAACAAGAAATTCGCAATCGGTCCCGCCGCTACAATAGCCATGCGTTGCGGCACTGACTTTCCATGCAGGCTTTTCGATGAGTGTTGCACCGTATTATCAGGCTTGCTCGCCGCATTGGCGTCACCGTCAAACTTCACATAACCGCCAAATGGCAGTGCGCAATATTTCCACCGCGTTCCATATTTATCGTTGAAGCCGAACAATTCTTTGCCAAAGCCAATCGAAAACGTTTGAATACCCACGCCACACCAACGGCCAACAATGAAGTGGCCAAATTCGTGAACAAAGACGATAACGAGCAGCGCCACGATAAAGGCAACCGTATTGAACAGCACCGTCAAAACCGGAATATTCGATAACGCGTCAAAGAAACTCATTTTGCCTGCTCTCCAACTTTCATTTCCAGCTCCATCTACAACAGGATTTTGTTCATGTTAAGGCGCTTTTGACAAAGTTTTAACCATAAATCCGCGCAGTTTGCTTTAATTTTGAAGCAGCATGGTTACCAGAGCAACAAGCCTTCTGCTAAACTATTGGAATTTCTAACAAATCCGATTATTGCGGCAACCAACGCAACAGCAACCAAACCATCGACTCTGTCCAAAACGCCACCATGTCCAGGAATCAAATACCCAGAATCTTTTACGCCATATGTGCGTTTCAACGCACTTTCAAAAATATCACCCATTTGCGCAACCACAGCCAAAGCCGCCGCCACCAGCGACAAAGCGATCCAACCCGGTAACATAAATGCAGCATATACAGCCGAAATCACAGCCGCACCCAACATTCCGCCGAACAACCCGGACCAAGTCTTTTTAGGCGACAAAACGGGTGCCAATTTCGGCCCCCCAAATATGCGTCCGCCAAAATAAGCAAACGTATCAGTCGCCCAAACCACAAGCATCACCCACATGATGGCATGCACGCCCCAAACACCATGCGAGCGTAAAAGCACAAGCGCCAAAATCGGCATAGCCACATAGGGCACCCCCGCATATGCAAAAACATTCTTTGCCCTGTCCCGCATGGAATTTGCGACAATCGCAAATCCGGTCACAATCGCAATCACGCCAAATGTTTGCAACACCCCGATTTCACGCGGCAAAAAAGCTGCGCATAAAACTGCAGCTGCATGCAGAGCAAATTGCGTGGAACTTCGCTGGTGTACGACATTGGTCCACTCATGCGCCATCAGCAGTCCAAGGAAGGCCATAAAAAGCTCAAACCATAACCCACCCAACCATATATCGAGCAATACCGCCGGAATTAATACAATGGCCGATGCAGATCTTACCCCAAGGTCCGACCATTTTCCGGCTGGGGGAATTGAGGTTTCAGTCATGCCGACTGTACTTTCAAACCGCCGAAACGCCGTTCACGGTTTTGAAAAGTTGAAATTGCACGCTCAAGCATCACACCATCAAAGTCCGGCCAAAATTCTTCCATGAATACGAATTCGGTATAAGCACATTGCCATAACAGAAAATTCGAAATCCGCTCTTCTCCACCCGTCCGGATCAATAAATCAGGTTCGGGGAAACCCGCTGTATCGAGCTTCGCTGAAACATGATCTTCTGAGATATCCGCAAGCTGTAAGACACCTGCGGATACATCTTCAGCAAGTCGGCGGAACGCCTGGACAAGCTCCTGCCGCCCTCCATAATTGAAGGCCACCAATAAATTCATGCCGGTGTTTTGCGCGGTCAGCTTTTCTGCCTCGTCAATCATTTTGACGAGCGGCTGTTCCAGCCCTTGTCGGTCGCCAATCATTTTGATTTTCACACCAGAAGCATGCAAGTCCGCCACATCCTGCCGCATAAAACGGCGAAACAAATCAAGCAGAAAAATTACTTCGGTTTTTGGGCGCTTCCAGTTTTCAGTGGAGAACGAATAAATCGTCAGGACCTCAACGCCCATCTCTCCTGCCGCTTTTACAGTCCGGCGCAAAGCTTCCAAGCCCTGCTTATGGCCAGCCGTTCGCGGCAGACCTCGATTGGCGGCCCAACGGCCATTGCCATCCATAATAATAGCAATATGGCGCGGAATTGAAATGGCAGGTGGTTGCGACATCAAATAAAAATCAAACCTGCATGATTTCAGCTTCTTTGACCTTCAGCGTCGCGTCGATGTCTTTGACGGTTTCATCGGTCAGTTTTTGCACTTCGTCAGCTTTATCTTTGTGGTCGTCCTCTGACATCAACTTGGCTTTTTCCAAAGCCTTCAACTGGTCCATGCCATCGCGGCGAACATTGCGAACCGCCACTTTGGCTTTTTCGCCATATTGATGCGCCACCTTCACCAATTCCTTGCGGC